>NZ_CADEGP010000037.1 GCF_902826915.1 uncultured Nitrosomonas sp. | reverse complement strand
TTCTTATTTAGCAGTGCATATCTGATTGCTGAATTTCTGAGTAAGCTCTATTTATCAATATGGGATCTATTTTATCAAGCCTCTGCATGTCTATTCGATGTGATCGAATAGATCAGCGTTTCCTTAATTCTTTATAAAATCATTCTGGTCGATATGAATTGAAATACTTGGTGATGGATTTCGGCTGATGATTACAGTGACGCACGCATTTGACCAAGAAACCCGTTTTTTTGACTTGCCGGTTGCACAGGCGGGTAACATAGTAACGGTGCAGTCACCCATATCGCCCAATTTAGCGCCGCCAGGTCATTATTTGCTATTTGTTTGGAATGCTTCGGGCGTTCCTTCGGTAGCCAGAATCATCCAAATGGGTTGAATTGTCAGTTGAGTAGTTAATGGCGATTTATTTTCACTAATAGGACTTTCTGCATGTGCAGTGACATTAAAGAAATTACCCAAGCACTGCTTAAATTTCGTGATGAACGGGATTGGGCGCAATTTCATAATGCTAAAGACCTTGCGCTGGCATTAAATATCGAAGCCGGAGAGTTGCTCGAGGCCTTTTTATGGAAGTCCTCTGAACAAGCGGATATCGATAAGGTGAGAGAGGAGCTTGCGGATGTTATTGCGTTTGCTTTGCTGTTAGCAGAAAAATACGATTTGGATTTGAAGCAAATCGTACTGCAGAAGATTGAGCAAAATGCACTAAAGTATCCGCTGGAAAAAGCTAAAGGCAGCGCTAAGAAATACACTGAATTATAAGGAATAAGGAGCGGCTGTCGCACTATTCTCGATTACCGGCTTGCCAAGCGCCACAGCGAAGTAAGCTCCGCAGCGCGAGCTTTGTGCAGTGGGTCGCTGGCATCCGAAACTCGGGGATGGTAGGGTTTCATATCCGTCCGATCCAATACTTTTAAGCCCGCCGCATCAATGGCGGCAAGCAATTCTTCGCGTGTGCGCAATCCCAAATGCTCAGCAAAGTCCGACAAGATCAACCAACCTTCGCCGCCGGGTAGTAAATGCGCGCTAAGCCCGTGCAGAAAACAGTGCAGCATGCGACTTTCCGGGTCAAAGATGGCATGCTCCAACGGTGAGCTGGGGCGCGCAGGAATCCAAGGCGGATTGCATACGATCAGTGCAGCTTGACCTGGTGGAAAAAGATCGGTCTGCATTAATTCAACCTGGCTTAGTAAATTCAGTCGCGTCAAATTGTCTCGTGCGCAACTTAATGCACGCGGATCTTGATCCGTTGCGATGATGTGTCGAACACCACGCAATGCCAGGGCTGCAGCTAATACACCGGTTCCGGTGCCAATGTCGAATGCTGTGGATTGGGTTGCCAGTAGTTCGGGAGGCGACACTTGCACAATCAATTGTACATACTCGTTGCGAATCGGTGCAAAAACCCCATAATGCGGGTGAATCGTGATGCCCAATGCCGGGATCTCAATTCCTTTTTTGCGCCATTCGTGTGCGCCGATTAATCCTTGCAGTTCACGCAACGAGGCGATATAGGGCTCAGTGCAGGGTCCGTAGGCTTCCAAACAAGCAGTGTGCGCATCGGGTGCGCGGCGCAGGGGAATGCTGTGATCGGCGTTAAAAGGGACCAGCAGTTTTTCCAAGACACGGGCGCGTTGCGATTGCGCCAGACGATGCCGGTGAAAAGCTTCCGCGGGTGAAATGCTTGGTTGTTTCGGTTTCTCCGGCTTTTTTTTGTCCGCACGCCGTGCCATTGCTTGCAGAAGTTGGCGTGCATTCTGAAAATCCCCGCGCCACAGCAACGCGGTTCCTTCGCATGCCAGTCGGTAAGCGGTATCGGCTGGCATGCGGTCATCAATGACTTGCACTCGTTTGGGCGGCAGCAGTCCCTTTTCAGAATGCCAATGAGCGGATTTATCCTCGCCAATTTCTTGCCAATGAATCATGCAATCATTGTTCATGGCGATAGCGACGGTAAAATAAGCCAAGTAGTAAAATAATAATATAAGGTCATGGAAGAATTAGAAATTTGTTGATGATTGTTGAGATTCTGAAACCAATTCATATTATACTCGCTACAAGAATTGGATTTATGGCAGTATCCTTCGTCCCTTTGTCTTGATAGTCATACCCAACCTGGGATGACAACCCGTTAACCCTCCTTGGAGTTTTATGTCTTTCGCTACTTTCGGCTTGTCCGATGAAATTGTTCGTGCCGTAACAGAACGCGGCTATACCGTACCTACACCCATTCAAGCGCAAGCAATACCCGCTGTCCTGGCGGGCGGCGATCTGCTGGCCGGGGCGCAAACCGGCACCGGAAAAACGGCGGGCTTTACCTTGCCGATTCTGCACCGCCTTTCTGACAAAAGCGTCAAAGGACCATCCATTGGACGGCCGCCAATAAGGGCGCTTATTTTGGTACCAACACGAGAACTTGCGGCGCAGGTGGAAGAGAGTGTGCGTGATTACGGCAAATATTTAAAGTTAAGTTCAATGATGATGATTGGCGGTGTGAATATTAATCCGCAAATCACTCGCCTGAAAAGTCGCGTGGATATTCTGGTCGCGACACCGGGACGCTTGCTGGATCATGTGCAGCAAAAAACACTGAGCCTGTCACAGATCGAAATTTTCGTGCTGGATGAGGCCGATCGCATGCTCGATATGGGATTTATTCGAGATATCAAAAAAATACTCGCGCTGTTACCCAAGCAACGGCAAAATTTATTATTTTCAGCGACTTTCTCGGACGAGATCCGGGCGCTAGCGGATAATCTACTCAACCAACCAGCCCTGATTGAAGCAGCGCGTCGTAATGCGGTTGCAGACAAGGTCACGCATGTGGTGCATCCGGTGGATCGTGAGCGCAAGCGAAATCTCCTGGCACATCTAATTAAGCAGCATGGCTGGTCACAGGTGCTGGTATTTACCCGTACCAAGCACGGCGCCAATAAGCTGGCAGAATTTCTGACCGCAGGCGGTATTCCTGCACTTGCAATTCATGGTAACAAAAGCCAGACAGCACGCACGCAGGCATTGGCCAAATTCAAGATGGGTAACCTGCAAGTCTTAGTGGCGACCGACATTGCCGCACGTGGCATTGATATCAGTGAATTGCCCCACGTGGTTAATTTTGAATTGCCTCATGTCCCCGAGGATTATGTTCACCGCATTGGCCGGACGGGGCGTGCTGGAGCGGAAGGGGATGCCGTATCGTTGGTGTGCGTGGATGAAATTAAGTTGCTCGCGGCAATTGAAAAATTGATTAAGCACGAATTGCGCAGCCAGGTGATTGCTGGATTTGAGCCGGATCCTCGTATCAAGGCTGAGCCAATTAAAAATGGCCGTGGTGGGGAACCACGTGGCGCAACACCCTCGCGCAATTCACCAAAAAAATCAGACAATAAAAAGCCGGTAAGTAAAAAACCTGCGGGTGCCGGCTTTGCTCCGTCGTCCCGTCGACGTTTCGATGAGCCTCGTCGAGCGAACGGAGCGCGAGGACGCTAGCCCACTATTCGATAATCCAGGGTGCAAACTTTTACGGCATCACTGCCGGAGCAAGTGGAATTTCGCGTAGCTTGAAGCCGGGTTTTAGACCACGCGCTTTGAACCAACCTTGGTTCATTTCCAGCGCATAGCGTACCGGCTTACTCGAACAGTGTGAGCGCTCTGTGCGTGGCTGCATGTCGCGCAAATTGACGATGGCGCCATCATTGTCGATAAACGCGATGGTGAGCGGTATCAACGTATTGCGCATCCAATAGCAGCGCACTTGCGGCACCTCGTAAACGAATAGCATTCCTTCGTTGATCCCCATCTTCCGACGGTGCATTAAGCCGATGCTCTGCTGGTTGTACGTGTGCGCAACCTCGGCTTGTATTACATGCATGCCGGCTGTTAATTCGACTGTAGGCAGGCGTGGTTGAGCGTGATCCTGTGCGACCGCATGGCTAGTGAATAATAATCCACAAGCCAGCGCAATGCCATGCCGCACTAAATTTCTAATCATGGTTTACCTTCATCGATTCTGGCTTGATCATCTTGTGGGGGCGCTATAGCAATCGCTTGTTGCGACTCGCTTGCATTAGTGGATTGTTTGCCGCGTTGCGTAAGCTTGCTGATCACGACAAAAAACAGCGGCACAAAAAAGATCGCCAGGAATGTGGCTGCCAGCATACCGCCGAACACACCAGTTCCGATTGAGTGACGGCTGGCTGCGCCCGCACCGGACGCGATAACCAATGGCAGCACGCCCAAAATGAACGCCATCGACGTCATGATAATAGGCCGAAAGCGAAGCCGTGCTGCATCAAGCGCTGCTTCGGTTAATGACATTCCGGCTGCATAGCGTTGATTGGCGAATTCCACAATTAAAATGGCATTTTTTGCTGCTAATCCGATCAAAGTCACCAAGCCGATTTGAAAATAAATGTCATTGGTCAAATCTCTTGTCCAAATTGCCAGAAATGCCCCCAGGATTCCAAAAGGGACGGCTAAAATAACAGCAAATGGAATAGACCAGCTTTCGTACAAGGCGGCCAATACCAGAAATACCATCAATAATGCAAAAGCGAACACATAAGTCGATTGTCCGCTGGCTTTACGTTCTTGCAAGGATATTCCGCTCCAATCGATTGAATAACCTTTCGGTGTGAGAACTTCATCGGCGATTTGTTGCAAGGCTTCAAGCGCTTCTCCCGAGCTATAGCCGGGAGCTGCCCCGCCCAATATGAACGCAGAATTGAATCCATTAAAATGCGTCACGGGATCTGGGCCACTATTAAACTCGGTGGTTACTACCGAATCCAGTGGAATCATAGTATTTGTTGTTCCTGTTCGGGCGCGCACATAAATCTTGCTGATATCATCTGGATTGGTGCGATATTCTGGCAGTGCTTCAGTCTGTACCCGGTAGATACGGCCAAATTTTACAAAATCATTGACATACAGATTACCAAAATAGGCCTGCATAGTATCAAATACTTCGGAAATCGGAACACCCAATGCTTTGGCACGTTCGCGATCTACCGTGGCAAACAGTCGTGGCGCACTGATACGAAAATTGGTGCTGGCAACCGCAATTGCCGGGTGTTCTGTGGCTCTGGCAGTAAACTCCTGCGCCACTGCGGCAAATTCAGCGAAATCTCCGCCAGCGGGATCCTGCAATTGCGCTGAAAAACCACCGGTGGAACCCAATCCGCTGATCGAAGGGGCATTAAAAGCTAGCACCAAAGCTTCCGGAATTTTGGCAAATTCCTGGTAAGCTGCGGCTATCAGCCCGGGTACCTGTTCGTCGGCATGCTTGCGTTCGTCCCAGTGATGTAACGGGACAAACATCGTCGCTTGGTTCGTTCCGCGGGTACCGAAAACAAAATTCTGGCCGGTCAGTGTGTCGGTTGAATGAACGACGGGAATTTCTTGAAAATATCCTTCAATTTTCTCTAAAACCTCGATGGTGCGCGTCAGTGAAGCGCCATCCGGCAATTGCACCACGGTAATAAAATATCCCTGATCCTCTTCCGGCAGGAAACTTCCAGGAATTGTTTTGAACAGACCCATATTAACCAGTATCAGCATCAAAAAAATGATAAGCGCAATTACGGATCGTTTAATGACGACGTCAACCGTTCCGACATATCCTGTCTGTGCCCAATCAAAAAACCGATTGAATGTTTTCCAGAATCGTCCAGGAGAGCCATGGCTAGGTTTGAGCACCAAGGCGCATAATGCGGGACTGAGGGTCAATGCCACAAATCCGGAAATAGTCACAGAGAGCGCAATGGTGATGGCAAACTGTTGATACAATTCACCAGTAATTCCACCCAAGAATGCCACGGGTATAAACACGGCAGCTAGCACTAGAACACTTGCAATTACTGGCCCAGTCACCTCGTTCATGGATTCTTTTGCCGCATCTCGGGGTGAAAGCCCGCCTTGTGTCATTTGTCGCTCGACATTCTCCACTACTATAATCGCGTCATCTACCACAATACCGATGGCCAGAATCATGCCGAAAAGCGTCAGCGTATTGATCGAAAATCCCAACGCTTCCATGCCGGCAAGTGTTCCGATCAGCGAAATTGGAACGGCGAGTGCCGGAATCAGCGTTGCACGCCAACTCTGCAGAAAAAGAAAAACAACCAGAATTACCAATACCATTGCTTCGGCAAGTGTTTTGACCACTTCCCTGATAGAAACATCAATGAATGTTGTTGTGTCGTATGGGATATCATAAGACACGCCTGCTGGAAAGCTGTTTGCAAGCTTGTCCATTTCTTCACGAATCCGTTTAGAGGTATCGAGCGCATTTGCGCCAGGTGACAGAAAGGTCAGTAAGAAAGTGTTAGGTTTCCCATTCCATCGCCCTTGCAGATCATAGGATTGAGCACCCAATTCCACGCGCGCAACATCCCGCATCCGTACCATCGCGCCGTCCGGGTGAGCACGAATAATCATGTCTTCGAATTCGTTAACCTCACTCATGCGTCCACGAGTAATGACCGGGATAGTTAATTCTGTACCCTTGGGTGTTGGTTCGCGCCCTATCCTGCCAGCTGGGAAATCGCGATTCTGCTCCCGCACGACCGCTGCAATTTCGGTTGGCGTAATATTAAGTTGCGCCATGCGGACGGGGTCGAGAATCAGCCGAATGGAGTAATTCTGCCCGCCAAAAATGATCGCGTCACCAACACCGGGAAGCCGTTTGACATTATCGAGAATGCGCAACAAACTGTAGTTTGAGAGAAAAACGGTGTCATGTTTGGGATCCGTTGAACTCAACGCAACCACCGCCAATAAATCGGGCGATGTTTTTTTAACCGTAATGCCCTGTCGCAAAACCTCATCGGGCAGTTGTGGCTCGGCCAGACGCTGCCGGTTCTGTGTCTGTACCTGTGCAATATCGATGTCGGTTCCAATCTCGAACGTGAGCTTCATGGTCATATGCCCATCGTTGGTACTGGTCGATTCATAATATAAAAGATTATCAATACCCGGAAGCTGCACTTCGATTGGACGAGCCACCGCTTCCGCCACGACTTCCGCGCTGGCGCCCGGATAATCCGCATCGATCTGCACCATCGGTGGCGTGATCTGAGGAAACTGCGCGATGGGTAGCTTTTGCAGAGCAACTAAGCCGATGACAACAATGATAATGGATAGTACCGATGCAAAAATGGGCCGGTCGATGAAGAAGTGAGAGTTCATGGCATGCTTTGCAGGTTGGGTTCCTCGGCATTATGGATTACGGCGGTTGTTTCTTTCTGATTGGTTACAGGATCGACTCTGGCACCCGGAAGAATCCGGAAAAAGCCCTCCACAACCACACGCTCCCCTGGACGCAAACCTTCTTCGATCAACCATTCCTTGCCACGCCACATGCTGGCCCGGATCGCTCTGAGTTCCGCCTTATCTTCCTCGTCAACGACATAGACAAACGAACCGCTAGGTCCTTGCTGCACAGCGCGTTGCGGGATCAGGATGGCATCGGTACGCGTATAGCCTTTAATACGAACTTTGACGAACTGGCCGGGATAAAAATAGGATTGCCCCGGAGCAAACGCGCCTTCGGGATTGGGAAATACAAATCGCCCTTGCAATGTACCCGTTTCAGGCCGCAAAGCAACATCTGCAAAATCAAGCACACCGTCTTGAGGATAGATGCTGCCATCCATGAAAGTCATCACGCCGCGTAACTGAAAAATATCCGGTCGCTCCACCTTATATTCAGCAAGTTCACGACGGCGGCGCAGAAGATAGCTTTCGGGAACACTGACATTGACATACATCGGATCCAATTGGTCGATCGTTGCGAGCAGTGTTTCCTGGGCTGAAATCAATCTTCCCTCATAGAAATGGCTGCGACCAATGCGGCCGTTCACTGGCGCTGTAATGATCGTATTATCCATGTCAAATTTGGCCTTGATCAGATCATTTTGCGCCGATTCCAGTGCCGCTGTAGCACCTCGTACCTCCGCCTGCGCGTCATCCACATTTTTTTTACTGACCGCTTGCTGCTCAAGCAACGGAAGCACGCGCGCCAGATCCTGCTTGGCTAGATCGAGTCGGGCCTGAGCCTGAGCCACCTTGGCTTTGCTGCTGAGATAAATGGCTTTAAATGGCACAGGATCAATGAGGTATAGCTGATTACCCTGTTTAATATTGCGCCCTTCGGTAAAAAAGACCTTTTTGATGATTCCGCTGACTTGCGAACGGATCTCGACTGGGCGAAAAGCTTCTGTTTGTCCAATGAATTCCGGTTCATCCTGAATCGCTTGCGATGTTACGGTGATTACTTCGACTTGCGGAATAGGGGCAGTAGAATCCGCAGGCGGCTTTTCGGTGCAACCGATCAGAAGAGCCAGGCATAATCCGATGCTTAAATAAATTTTATTCATGTTTCTCCTCTGTGCTGATGCAACCGAGTTCAGTATAGCTTTACTTCGTTTGTCTCATGACCATTGCTGTATTCCGGTGCCCATCCGCCACCCAAGGCATTATATAGCTGGACAATGGATACCAGATGAAGGCGCTGCGTCGCACTCAGGGAAAATTCGGCGTCGAACAGAGTGCGTTTGGCGAGTAATACATCGACATAACTTGTAATGCCTCCCTGATAGCGCAGGTCTGCCACATGCAAAGCCGAGTGCAATGCTTCGACCTGTTGCTGCTGCGCTTTGATTTGCTCGTTGACGGTGCGAATTGCCACCAGTGCATCTTCAACTTCTTTGAACGCAATCAAGATGGTTTGCTCGTATTGTGCGAACGCTTGCCTTGCCTGCGCTTCCGCGGCACGTTGCTCAAAACCCAGGCTTTGCGCATTGAGTAATGGGCCTGCTAAGCCAAGTCCGCCCACGCCAAACTCGCTACCGGAAAGCAGCAGATTGGATAAAGCCGGGCTGGCCACACCAAGAAAGCCGGTAATCGAAAGTTTGGGAAAGCGTGCTGCCTGAGCCACACCGATTCTGGCGGTGGCGGCTGCCAGAGTTTGCTCGGCCTGGAGAATATCCGGGCGTCGCTGCAATAATTCTGAAGGCAGGCCAGCGGGCACTTCGGGCGGAATCACTTGCTCTGTCAGGACACGTCCTCGCGCTATCGATATTGGGCTTCTGCCCAGCAGTACGCTGAGCTCATTTTCTTTTTGTACCATTCTGCGCTCAAGTTCAGCTACCCTTGAAGCTGCATTCGCTCGTTCCGCCTGGAACTGATCCAGATCAAGGCGTGAAATAATGCCGCCTTGCAGCTGCGCGCGCGAAATAGCGACCGATTCTTCCCATGAAGACAAGGCGCGATGCGCAATTTCCAGTTGGATGTCAAATTGCAACAGGTCGAAATAGGATTGTGCCACCGCACTGATAAGCGTCAAAATGATGGCGCGACGATTTTCTTCACGTGCCATCAGCTCAGCGCGGGCAGCCTCATTGGAACGGCGAATCCTGCCCCAGATATCGATTTCCCAGTTTAGCGTACTTCGCCCGAAATAGTTAAAAGGGGTTGGGAAACCGGGAATCCCGAACCCGCCCAGTGTGCCAAATACCGGTGCGCTTGCATCGTAATCCACATTCGGCACAAAATCCATAAACGCGATGCGTGATCGCGCCTGAAATTCTTCGACACTGGCGATGGCTCGTTTGAGATCCTTGTTTTCCTGCAAAGCTTGCTGGATCAATTGCTGCAGCGTTTCATCCTGCAGCAATTCCCACCAGTGTAAATTGGCAATCGATTCAGCCTCGATTCCCGACAACCGAAACTTCTCGGCAGTATCAACCTGCGGGCGAATAAAGTCCGGCCCCATTGCGCAGGCGGTAAGCAGCAGGATGGGAAGGATTGATAGGGTGCGAAGCCAGCGTTGCATTTGTTTCATTTGAGCATTGAAGGTAGAGACATTCTACAGTATTTAGACTGATAGTCAGAATCACATAGATTCTGTAGAGATGTCAAACTCAATAATACTTACTGAGAAGCGGCTGAAAATTACTTATGGTATTTAATTTCTTTCATATGTCATTTTAGCTAATCAGAAAACCGATATACTATTGTTTATATAAGTTATAATCCAACAAATTTATCGGGAATGGAATGTAAGGTCTATGCAACCGCCTAAAAGCGCTATTTGTGTAATTTGTGGAATTCGTCCTGCTACAACAGATGAGCATGTTCCACCTAAAGGTTTTTTTAAAGGGTTATCTGGGCAGTTTCGGACTGTGCCTTCATGTAGCCGCTGTAATAATGATAGTTCGTATGATGATGAAGCGTTACGATTTTATATCAGTGCACAACTTGGTAAGAGAACTGAGAGCACAAAGTTATTATGGGAAAAAGGCGCACATAAGAGCATCTTACGTAGCACTAAGCTACGATTCACATTCCTTAATACACTTCAAGAAGTAGCTGCTAAAAATTTAAACGGAGAGACAATTAGTCATTTAGCTTTCTTGGTTCCTGAGAGCTTATATCAAAGGGTATTTGAACGTGTAACTCGCGGGTTATATTTCTGGCATAGAGGTATAATTCTTCCCGCAAGCACACCTGTTAAGATAAATTTGCTATTGAATACTCCGGATTTAGATGATCCAGAATTGATGCTTTTTGAATCAAATTCGATTGCTGATGATGCATTTGAGTATAAGTATGGAATTGACCCACAAGATAGTTGTAATAGTCTTTGGATATTTGGCTTACATAAATCACATTGGATTAAAGCATCTACAGGGTTATTAACATGTGATGTATGCTAACTCGATGTTTGGTTGAGTAAATAAATAAGTTTTGTCAAACCAGAAAGCATTATCTTGCCATCATTATTCTGCCCTATCTATAATTGCGCTAAAAATTCCACCTTTTTAGCTTACAATGCAAAAAGGTTTCACGTGAAACCAATCTATTAAAAATTCTCTCGCATCACCAAGATTATCGATAACTTAACATCATGAGCAATCACGTGGATTTTGACATTATCGTTGTGGGCGGCGGCCATGCCGGAACGGAGGCTGCGTTGGCGGCTGCACGTATGGGTTGCCAGACGTTGTTGCTGACGCATAATATCGAAACGATTGGTCAGATGTCGTGCAATCCGTCGATTGGTGGCATTGGGAAGAGTCATTTAGTCAAGGAAATCGATGCTCTGGGCGGTGCGATGGGCGTGGCGGCAGATGAGGCGGGAATTCAGTTCCGCATGTTGAATTCGAGTAAAGGTCCGGCGGTCAGGGCAACGCGTGCGCAGGCCGATCGTGTTCTGTATAAGCAAGCGATCCGCAGCCGCGTTGAGAATCAGCAAAACCTGCGGGTGATGCAGCAGGCAGTGGATGATTTGATTGTCGAGCAGGATCGTGTGATTGGCGTGGTTACGCAGCTTCAGATTAAAATTCATGCGCGTGCGGTGATTCTGACAGTAGGTACATTCCTCGCCGGGCTTGCGCATATCGGAAAGACTCATTTTAAAGCTGGCCGTGCCGGTGATCCGCCGTCGCTGACACTGGCGCAGCGGTTGCGTGAAATGGAGTTTCCGGCGGGGCGATTGAAAACCGGTACGCCACCGCGTATCGATGGCCGTACGATGGATTATGCCAAACTGCTTGAACAGCCGGGCGATTGTCCGACTCCGTCGTTTTCGTTGGTTGATACTAATATTCAGCATCCGCGCCAGATTTCCTGTTGGATCACGCATACCAATGATGCGACACACAATATTATCCACAATGGCTTGGCTGATTCACCCTTGTTTTCCGGAAAAATCGAAGGTGTCGGGCCACGCTATTGCCCGTCGATCGAAGATAAAGTAGTACGTTTTTCCGCCCGCGAATCGCATCAGATTTTCCTTGAACCGGAAGGTTTGAACACGCATGAAATCTATCCCAATGGCATTTCAACCAGTTTGTCTTTTGATGTGCAGGTCAAGCTGGTTCATTCGATCTCGGGTCTGGAAAATGCGCATATCACGCGACCAGGATATGCCATCGAATACGATTACTTCGATCCGCGCAATCTGAAGCGCTCACTAGAAACCAAAACCATCGAGAATTTGTTTTTTGCCGGGCAGATCAATGGCACCACAGGCTATGAGGAAGCTGCGGCGCAAGGATTGTTGGCCGGAGTTAATGCCACACTAAAAATTCAGGCGCGTGATGCTTGGTTGCCACAACGTAATGAAGCTTACCTGGGTGTGCTGGTCGACGATTTGGTCACTTCCGGCGTGACCGAGCCGTACCGGATGTTTACCAGTCGCGCGGAATATCGGTTGCAATTGCGCGAAGACAACGCTGACTTACGGTTGACTGAAACTGGCAGAAAGCTAGGATTGATCGACGATAAGCGCTGGGCGGCATTTAGCGCAAAACAGGAGGCAATTGAAAAAGAGCAACATCGACTTGATTCGATTCGCGTGCTGCCGGGAACATTGCCGGAACAAGATGCCATTCGTGTGCTCGGTAAAAGCATCGAGCGCGAATATACATTAACTGAATTACTCAAGCGCCCCAATGTTACCTATGACTCACTGATGACTTTGTCTGGTGCGGGCAAGCCAGTGGTGAATGCGCAAGTAGCCGAACAAGTTGAGATTCAAGCCAAGTATCACGGTTATATCCAGCGTCAACAGGAAGAAGTTTCCCGACAAGCGCAATATGAAAATACTTTGCTGCCGAAGGATATTGATTATTGCGCAGTGAAAGGACTGTCGAACGAAGTACAGCAAAAATTGAATCAGCACAAGCCGGAGACCATAGGTCAAGCGTCGCGGATTTCCGGAGTCACGCCGGCAGCGATCTCGCTGTTGCTAGTGCATTTGAAACGCGGATTTGCGGTCAATGAATGAGTCTGTTCCCGCAGATTACGCAAACTTTGCGAGCGCTGGATTTTGTTGTTACCGCACCGGAAGAGCAATTTGCTAAAAGTATTGAACGCTACATAGCGCTGATTGAAAGGTGGAATAAAGTTCATAACTTGACGGCGATCCGCAATCCGCAAGAGATGCTAACACAACATGTGATGGATAGTCTTGTGGTGCTGCCGCATATTCAGGGTGCGCACATTATCGACGTTGGCACAGGGGCAGGACTGCCGGGAATACCGATTGCACTGGCAAAACCTGATTGGCAAGTGACTTTAGTGGAAAGCAATCAAAAGAAAATCGCTTTTTTACAGCAAGTAAAAATCGAATTGGGGTTGAAGAACGTTGAAATTATGGCGCAACGCATTGAGCATATCGTTGTAGGTAAAAGCGTTAATACCATTATCTCGCGCGCTTTTTCAGAACTAGGAGAATTTGTCGCGTTAACCCGACAATGGGCTAACACACAAAATATGGATTGTCGCTGGGTGGCGATGAAAGCACTTTGTTCAGAGCAGGAACGCAAGCAAATTCGCGAGCCATTTGTGATCGAAAATATCGTAACGCTGAACGTGCCCGGATTGAAAGCAGCGCGGCAATTGGTCATTATAAAGTGTGATCTTGATTTGACCGCAAGCCATAAGGAGTCAATACCGTGACCAAAATACTCGCCATTACCAATCAAAAAGGCGGTGTCGGAAAAACCACCACTAGCGTGAACCTAGCGGCAAGTTTGGCGGCATCCGGGAAACGCGTTTTATTGGTCGATCTCGACCCGCAAGCCAATGCCACAATGGGGAGCGGGATCAACAAGCAAAAGGTCATAACCACGGTCTATCATATACTGATGGACAATGCAGAAATACAGCATGTTCGGGTGAGCAGCCCGCAGGGGAAATACGACTTGATTCCGGCCAATCGAGATCTGGCCGGGGCGGAAGTGGAAATGGTGGCGTTTTCCCAGCGCGAAGCACGACTGAAAATCGCACTGGAAGTCATTGCAAGCGACTACGATTATATTTTAATCGACTGCCCGCCTGCGCTGAACCTGCTTACATTGAATGGGTTATGTGCTGCGCACGCAGTCATGATTCCAATGCAATGCGAATATTACGCGCTAGAGGGGTTAAGCGATCTGGTTAATACCATCAAGCGCGTGCGCAATAGTTTTAACTCGAACTTGCGCATCGAAGGTTTGCTGCGCACTATGTTTGATCCGCGCAATATTCTGGCACAGCAGGTTTCTGATCAATTACAAAAACATTTCGGCGAAAAAGTTTATCGCACCGTGATTCCACGCAATGTGCGCTTGGCTGAAGCGCCCGGCTTTGGCTTGCCAGTGTTGTATCACGACGAGCAATCCAAAGGGGCGCAGGCTTATCTTGAGCTTGCAAAAGAGATACTCGCAGGGCATCTCTAACAATTTAAATTTCGTTACAATGCTTCGTCGCGCGTCTCGTCTTGATCAAAACTTTGAATTCTTTAGAAATGTCCACGCTAATAAAAAATTGAGGAATCCATGAAATGATAAAACAGAAAGGATTGGGACGTGGGCTGGATGCTTTATTATCAGGCAGCGCAGACGTCGCGCAGATGGAAGAATCGTTGCAGAGCATCGAAACATCTAAATTACAGCCCGGTAAATACCAGCCCAGAACCAATATGGATCCGGTGGCGTTAACGGAGCTGGCCGAATCGATCAAAGCGCAAGGCATCATGCAACCGATTCTGGTGCGACCAGTCGACGAGGGTCGTTATGAAATTATTGCTGGCGAGCGCCGCTGGCGCGCTGCGCAATTGGCGGGACTCAATGAAGTGCCCGCATTGATCCGCAAGGTTGCCGATGAATCAGCGCTGGCGATGTCGTTGATTGAAAACATACAACGCGAAAATTTGAATCCGCTGGAAGAAGCAATGGGTATTCAACGTCTGATCAATGAGTTCGGCATGACGCACCAGACGGCTGGAGAAGCGCTTGGCAATTCGCGTAGCACTATTTCCAATTTGTTGCGTTTGCTCAATCTGTCAGCACCGGTTCAGGAATTAATGATGCAGGGCAAGATTGATATGGGTCATGGCCGCGCCTTGTTATCGCTGGTACCGGCACAGCAAATCAAACTTGCCAACGTCATCGCGCAGAAACAATTATCGGTGCGTGAAACAGAAAGGCTGGTGAATCAGATCGAGCATCCGGTACCTAAAAAGGTGCAAAAGCCCGATCGGGATCTTTTGCGGTTGCAAGAAGATGTTTCTGAACGCCTGGGTGCGCAAGTGGCGATTAAGCCGCAGAAAAATGGTCAGGGTAATATCGTGATCCACTATACCAGTTTGGATCAATTGGATGATATTCTCAGCAAATTCTAGAAAATTAAAATAAGGAAAGTTATGGACTCAAGATTGCTCGATATTCTGGTATGTCCGCTCTGTAAAGGGCCGCTTATTTACAAAAAGGATGATCAGGAATTAATTTGCAAGCCCGACCGGCTGGCGTTTGCGATTAAAGACGGTATTCCTGTTATGTTGGAAGACGAGGCGCGTAGAATATCCGATGAAGTTGAAATTAAATAACATTAACCCACGCTATGAATTTGAATATTAAACTGGAATCTCGTGCGGCGGCTATTCTGGGTGCGTTGATAGCTGATTCAGCCTCGCTGGGTTTGCATTGGCTCTATGATTCCGAGCGCATTGCTCAGATCGAGAAAACCAAAGGTTTAGTTTTTTTGCAGCCTGATGCAAATGATTATGCAGGTGTGAGCGGTTACTTTGCACATGGTGATAAAGCGGCAGGCGATTCATCCGCATATGGTGAGCTGTGTCTGCTGATGCTACGGCACTTTGCCCAGCATGGCCAGTTTGATCGAGTGCCGTACCAGACTGAATATCGTAGTTATTTGGGGCCCGGTGGTGCTTATGCCGGTTATGTCGATTCGCCGACACGCCAAACACTACAGACGCTGTTAGCGCTCAAACCGGAAGAATTCCCGGAACACTCCGGCGCCGATGACGATCAGTTTGCTGCATTGGCCGCAATACCCGTTGTGGTAGCAACTCATATCGGATCACAAGCAGCGCTGATGACTCAAATCGAACAGGTTGTGCGTTTGACTAATCATAATGACACGGCAGTTGCGGCGGCGCAGTATGTGGGTTGTGTTTTGCTGAACGTTTTGGATGGAAAGTCGATTGTTGAAGCGCTCATCGGCGCATTGCCGAATGCAGGTGAGAAGCTGGCCCTTTTAGTGGAACAAGCGCTGCAAACGAGCTTGCTTGATAGCGCCACGACCGCCAAACGCTTTGGCACAGCCTGTCACGTTCTGGAGGGTGTGCCTGTGATTGCACATATTGTCCGATGTGCACCGGACTACCGCACGGCGGTTGAAGAAAATATTCGCATCGGTGGTGATAGTTGTGGCCGTGCCATTATGCTTGGCGCCATCATGGCGGCTTATACCGTGCAGCAAACTGAACAATTCGCTTCAATTCCACTCGAATGGGCGGCACGCTACAATAAACTGGTGGCTGCGACAGATGCATGCGGGCGTCTGAGAACTGTATAGAAATCCTGAGCTATGCTAAAGTGCCATTTTTGCTACAACACAATAACAAGGTAAGAGGTTAATCATGGATTATAATTACGAATCTGATCACACTAAATTCATGCGCGAATATCTGGAGAAGAATCCAGAAGTTAAAGAAAAACGTGTGGAAGCACGCAATATGTGGTGGGACAAAAAACAAAATCTGCAGGAACGCAAACGCTTCGAAGAATCCGAAATTCCAATGAAACCCTATGTTTATTTTAATGGTTAGCTGGCTGTTGAAAAATGTTTTGTCATCGTTAATCTGCTCGCACAGGTGATTGTGCCCGGGCTTCTCCAAGCGAATTAGGGATGAAGATAGCGCTGGTTGGTTTAGCCTTATGCTTCATTCCAGCATGCGTCAATTTTGACGATTCAAAGATTAAGCCTGAGCAGTTCGAAGAACAATTGACCGGAGAGCATGCGATGCTTGCAAGTTGCGTTATCCATAAACTGCAATCCGACGGCAGATCATTCTTGCATCCACTACAATTTAGAAGTCGACAATATCCAGATATTGAAGCATCAGAAATTCATGCGTACGATACTCGATACCAGCAAAATGCTGTTGCAACCTACGCGCCTTCGAATCCTGATGCCATTTTTATTTATGCCCATACTGAGCCGCAGATTCAGTCATTCACACAGCGCAGAGACAACGACAAAGCAGCTTACGCCTTCGCTTTGCTACTGAAGAAAATCGATAGTCGCATAGTCCAAGCTTCTTTAAGAGGAGACGCTTTCATCGGTAATGTTGCCTGGAAAATATTACAGTCATGCGTAGCAACAGATCTTAATTTCCACCCTTCTAATCAATCAGTTATTATTCCCTGATTTTGCCAGTAACCTATCGAGTACACGTGTGCTTAGCACACGTTTGAGAATGCCAAATAAATAGGTTGGGAAGGTCACATAATAGCGTGGTTGCGGTTTGGTGGTTTCGAGTGCATGGATTACACGTTTCAGCACAGCTTCAGGTGGTAATGTAAAAGGAACCGCGGGCCCTGGTTTATTCAGGCGTCCCAATACGCCTTGGTATTTTTCACGATGAAAGCTGTTGTCGATGTCGATATATTTTTCCAATGCTTTGACTGCGTTGATACGAAACTTGCTGGCAATCGGCCCTGGTTCGATCAGACTGACATAGATGTTGCTGCCTTTCAATTCCAGTCGTAAGGTGTCGCTGAGTCCTTCTATGGCGTATTTGGAAGCGTTGTAAGCTCCGCGGAAAGGCAATGCAACAAAGCCCAGCACTGAACTGTTTTGAATAATTCGACCATAACCTTGTTGGCGCATAACCGGTATTGCCAGATTGGTCAATTCTTGCCAGCCAAACACATTGGTTTCGAATTGCGCGCGCAAAGCATCGCGATTCAGATCTTCCACCGCACCCGGTAATCCATAGGCGCCATTATTGAATAGCGCATAGAGCTCGCCATCAGTGCGGCGTAAAACCTCTTCAAAGGCAAACTGAATTGAGTTTGAATCATTCAAATCCAGGCGAAAACTCTCAAAGCCTTCCTCCAGCAGCGCTGCAACACTGTCTCGCCGTCGAGCTGTCGCAAATACGCGATAACCTCGCTGCTGCAATGCTTTGGCAACGCAATAGCCGATTCCGCTGGAGCAACCTGTAATTAATATAGTTTTATTCATGGACGCAATTTAACCTGCAAAATTGTAATTTTCTTAGTGATGATTATTCATAGCTTGACAATGGATTCAATGCAAAGATAGCATCAATCTCTGTCGCAAGGCTTTTTTCGATGAAAATAACATAACTCAAGAATCAGCATGGCAAAAATTTTATTCAGGCTTAATGGCGTACCCGATGATGAAGCGTATGAAGTGCGCGAGTTGCTGACCAACAATGCAATTGATTACTATGAAACTGCCCCGGGAAACTGGGGGGTATCGATGCCTGCAATCTGGCTCAATGATGACAGTCAGTTCGAAAAAGCGCGCGCATTGCTGGATACCTATCAGAACGAACGCACAGTGAGAATGCGCGAAGAATACGACCGTCTGAAACGAGAAGGAAAAAATCGAACCTTTTGGGATGCAATTATACAAAAACCGGTCAGTTTTGCGACCCACCTGGCACTGGCTTTGCTGGTTATTTATTTATCGATCAGGCTGATTCTAGACCTGGCACCGTAGTAGAACAATTATCAAGTTATCAATATTCACTACTGAATGGGGTATCATAACTATCTCAACCCCGTTTTATTCCGCAATATCTATCAAGGAGAAGAAACATGAAAAATACATTCAAAGCAATTATCGCAGTTTTGGCCATCACCCCATTGCTTGCTCACGCTGGCGGAGATCCTGAGCACGTTAAATTTCCTGAAGACTATGCTAAAGCCTTCACCCAATACGCCACCATAAACCGTGCAAATCAAACGCAAGTGGCCAAGTTATATGCCAATGAAACAGCAGTTTCCAACTACAAGCAGGGAAAACCAGGGGGTTCTGGCGCTGTTGTAGTCATGGAAATCTATACGCCAAAGACAGACGCAGCAGGGAAACCGATTCCCGGTAGCGATGGCATCTTCGAAATCGACTCACTGGCCGCGATTGGCGTTATGGAAAACAAAAGTGATTGGGATGCAGCTTTCCCCAAAGAAAATCGCTCTGGCGATTGGGGATTCGCACTTTACAATTCCGATGGCAGCGTGAAAAGCAACGACCTGACTTGTGCGCAATGCCACAACCCGCTGCAAGCGCAGGATTTTCTGTTTACATATCAAAAATTGGTTGATTTCGTGAAAAAATAATCGATTCCAACTCATTGATCGGATGATTGTGGGCGTTGCGATCATCCGATTAGTTGTGCAGTTTGCAGCATTATGCTGTGTTAACTTTTAGAAAACACCTCTAATTCCGCCTATAATTGCTCGCCCAGCCATGGGGGCTGTGTCTTTCAGGAAAGAAGTATGCATGCGGATATCGCTATCCAGTAGATTTCTGCCTTGCAGAAACAGCATGTAATTCACGGACTGAGTCAGCCTCATGTGGTAACCGATTTCTGCGTTCATCAAAGTATAACCAGGTGTTTCAGTTTCCAGCACGGCGATTCGATCCTGATGAACGACGCGGGTTAGATTGAAGTTACCCCGCCACTTATGCTGGGTAAGGTTCAGATCAAAACCGAAACGCTGTGGCGTGATACGTGGGATATTGCCATTGTCTTTTAGCTTGCCATAAACGATATCGGTAAATAGCCGCAGATTCAGGGTATCCGGTAGTAGCGCGATGTTGGCTTCAGCTTCCAAACCATAGAATCTTGCTCGGGTTTGAGAAAAATCCTGCACTAAGAAAGGAGCATTGATTTCCAGTATGCCCTCATCATTGATTCGATCAGCAATTCCATCGTTATTACTGTCACGGCTTTGCTGAAAAATATAATCGTTGATATGGTTATAAAACAAATTCACTCTTCCAGTAATTCTTCCTGTGGTTTTTTGTAAAGACAGATCTAAATTATTGGATGTTTCTTTGCTTAAGGCTGAATTGCCTTGTTCAAACGTGTTGGTCGCAACGTGTATGCCATCGGCAAATAGTGCTACGGTATTCGGTGCACGTTGTCCGCGCGTTGCGGTCAGGTCGAGCTGATAGCCGTCGACAAATCTCCAGGCAGCGCCTGCCGATACGCTATATAAATTGAAATTACGTGTCTGCAGCATTACTGCGCGCGGATTATGTATCGAGTGTTCAAACCGTCCACCGATTTCAAATTGCCATTGCTGCCAGTTGCGTTTTTCAACCATGAAGATGCCGGCAGATTGCGACAGACTGGTTGGCACGAAGGCTTCTTCGCCTTTTGCGGTAAAATTACGGTGCTGCAGCTGCACCCCCATAATGCCATGCCATTGTGCAATTGGCGCATGCGTTAATTCGGCGCGGCCTTCTAATTCATCATTTTTAAAACGACTGCCGACTTCGCCGCTTTGCTCGAGCTCCTTATGCTGATAATCATTATAGTTAAAGCGCATCCTCAACTGCTCAAACCCTTTTAGCGGATTATCCAGGTCTCCAGCCAAACCGTAGCGTGTCTGGCCCATATCAATTTTTGCACCTTCAGGGCCGGGGATACCGTAGAAATTTTCTAGTCTTGAAATGGACATACCGACAAACCCTCGTTCACCAATATAAGCACTGCCTGCCGACAAATTGCTGGAATCAATCGCGCTGTTTCTGACAAATCCAATGTCGCTTTCCGGATCGTTCGGATTGGCCCGTCCTGGAATATGAATATCATTGGTTTTTCGTTTCATGCCTTCAACATTCCACGAAATCTGGCCCTTGCTGCCTGATGCTGTAAGCATGCCATTGCGTTCTTCCAGGGCGGAATTGAAACGTCCTTCAACATGGACCTGTGGTGATTTAAACAACCGATCAGGAATACGATCATTAAGCACATTCACAACACCGCCGGATACGCCGCTGCCATACAGCAATGTCGATGGCCCCCGCAGTATTTCAATGCGTGTAGCATTTAAGGTTTCTGTCGCGACAGCATGATCTGGGCTGATGACAGAAACATCTCCCGTACCCATGCTATTTTCAATGACACGAACACGCTCACCATCCTGCCCACGTATGATCGGGCGGCCAGCGCCCGGACCAAAACTGCTGGAAGTAACCCCAAGTTCGTGCGCAAGCGTATCCCCCAGATTGGTTTCTTGTTTCTGACGCAAACGATCACTTTGAATAATCGTATCAGCCTTGAGTCCGGTTGATTCAGCCGAACTTGTCGTCGGCGCGGTTATCATGACACCGGGCAATTCGATATTTTTTTGAGTTTTTTGTGCGCAAAGATTCGGTATATCCAGCGAGAATACAATCAATATTAATGCCGCTTGTTTAAATAGCATTGTATGCATAGCCATTTTCATGATCTAGTTCATTGTGATCAGCGTGATCCATGCCATTTCTCTTATTCAATAAGAGCTTGTGCCGCAACTGAGTTGCAACAATGATGCTGACCGGTCACACGTAATTAACCCGCATCCAAACGGTCAATAAACTGTGGATGGCTGAGTCAAAGCAGGATTAATTGTTTAAGAATCAGAAAAAATGAAGTGGCGGTGCGCGTGAGCAATAGGAGGGTGTTCTGCTATCAGACTGCCACCTTAATGCCCATAGTGGCAAGCAGTGACGAATAATTGAAATACACAGGAACAAGCCTGAAGCAATCAAGAAAAGACTGATTGCGGTAAATGCAAGACAATCCAAACAGATTTCATCAAGGTCAATACCCGCGTCATCTTCACTGTTACTTACATCGAGCACATCGGTTTGTGCGTAGTGCGTGAAAGCATGCGCCATCAAAAACACCGGCACAGATAATACTGCCAGTGTAAGGATTAGAAATAAGCTTTTGCGTATCATCGTTAACAGCAATTGGCGCAAAGGCCTTTGACCGTTAATTCAATTTCCTGGAAGCGATAGCCGGTCGGTAATGGCCAGTTTTGTTCAATTGGCAGACTATCCAGGCAAATCACCTGTGCGCAACCGGTGCATTTGAAATGTGCATGCTGATGTGATTGTGGTTCGAGATTGGCGTTATAACGCCACACCCGGTCGTCGCTGGTTATTTTGTGGATAAGACCATTTTCAACCAGCCATTCCAGCGTGCGATATAAAGTCACCCGATCCAATTGCAGTGATTGCGGAAGGCGCTGTTCGATTTCACGGTGCGTAATGGCTTGCTGCTCAGTCAATAAAGTAGCCAGTATTCCAATACGACCCGCTGTCGCACGCCCACCGTGGTGTCGGATCATGTCTTCAGCGGTATGGTAAAACTTATTCAGCATATCGATATAAATGCAACAATGTTGCACTTATTATAATGAAATGATTTTTCAGATGCAATAAGCAATTTGTTTTTGCAAGAATACGTCGCAATAAACTCTGTCATCTACTGTTTGTAAATAACAATGCTCAGAACAAAATACTCGGCTTAAGCACAATAAATGAGTATTTCGAACCTGTTTTAAACACCGCAGCAGCAATGCAGATAGTTTTTTCGACGGCCTTGCTAGGCGCAATTAAATTTATACGGTCTATTCATGGCGTAATATTAGCGTAAAATGCTAACTTCGCCCTGGTAGCTCAGTGGATAGAGCAACCCCCTCCTAAGGGGTAGGTCGCACGTTCGATTCGTGTTCAGGGTACCAATAAAATCATGAACTTAGCTCCGCTTTTCTATCCACTGAATGTCTATTCGTCACAATTTCGTCACAGTTTATGTGAAGAGAGGCGACCATGGCAACAATCACAAAAACCCAATCAGACACATTCAAAGTACAAATAAGAAAGATTGGAATCCCAGCAATTACTAAAACCTGTAAAACCAAAGCAGAGGCTCTAAAATGGGCAAGACTCATCGAATCTGAAATAGATCGCGGTGTTTTCATAGATAGAACTGAAGCTGATAAAACCACTATTGGGGAATTAATCGACAGATATATTCAAGAAGTAACTCCATTAAAAAAATCTGCAAAGAATGACAGACAACGAATGCTATTTTTAAAAAAATATTATGGTCATTACAAAGCAAGTCAACTTAAAAGCAAACATATAGCCATTTATAGAGACAAAAGACTAGCTGAAGGTAAACAAGGATCAACAGTCATTAAAGAAATAGGATCAATGTCTCATCTATTGGACATATCTATCAAAGACTGGGGCATTCCGCTCGTATTCAATGTTGCTACATTAGTTAGAAAACCTAAACAAGCTAAAGGCCGTGATAGACGGCTGATTGATGATGAAGAACTAATTCTTTTGCAAGCTGCTAAAAATAGTAAATCCCCACTATTAGTCCCAATCATCACATTAGCACTTGAAACAGGAATGCGGCTCGGTGAGCTACTCTCACTTGATTGGAATAATATCGATTTAGGAAAGCAAACCGCTTTCCTACCAATAACTAAGAATGGTGAATCAAGAACAGTGCCATTGTCTAAAAAAGTAATCGAATCACTGCAAGCTATTCCAAGAAAAATCAATGATTCAAGAGTATTCTGGACATGGAAACAACCGGATAGCTTTGAATATACATGGCGAAGAATGCTGAATAAAGCTGAAATTCATAACTTAAGATTTCATGATTTAAGACATGAAGCCTGTTCAAGATTTTTTGAACAGGGTTTTAACATAATGGAAACAGCGCATATCAGCGGACACAAAACACTTCAGCAGTTGAAAAGATATACTCATTTAAAAACTGAAGATATTGTGAATAAGCTGAATGCACAGGGTTAAATTTGAGAAGTCGGTCATTTAAATTAAATAAAAAATCTGATTATTATCAATGGATGGCTTATCTAAAATGTTCGTGCGCTATTTCAGCGTAAGTATACTCATATAAATCGGTTTATTAGTAAATATTGGGAAACAACATAGAAGAGGTTTGTATAGTATAGTGATACTTCGTATCAAATTTTTAATGAATGATAGCCACACATAACAGAAGAATGACAATATGAAAAATTTATTATTTTTCTTTTTGATATTTTCTTTAAATCCTGCATGGGCTGAGTGGTCAAGAACAGGCAATATTGAAAATAAAACAATGTATGTCGATTTAATGTCTATTAAGAAAAACGAGCATTTCGCTAGGGTATGGCAGTTGATCGACAACGTTAATGATGAGAAATTACCATCTATTACATCTATTAAGTCGCTGTATGAATATGACTGCAAGGAAAGCAGAAGAAGACTAATTTCTGAGGATTTTTTCTCAAATCGAATGGGTTTAGGAAATATTATTTACAAAAATAACGACTTAAATAAATGGCTATATTTTCGGTTACAAGATCACAATAATATGAGTATTGTTTATTCACTGGTTTGTAATGGAGAATGGCAAAAAATAGAAATCGCTGACAATTCTAACGTCAGAGATTTCTATTATGATCCATCTACAATTCGGAAGAATGTTCAATTTGTCATGTTTTGGACTTTAATTAACTTCGTTCAGAAAGATCAAACGGGCGCACGATCAGCAAAGCATCTTCACGAATATGATTGTCTAAGTTCAAGACACCGAACTATAGGACAGACTACTCACTCAGATTTTAATGCTTTAGGTGATGTCGTATCAAGTGCATTAGGAGCTCCAATATTCGATTGGGAGC
The DNA here is from genome assembly GCF_902826915.1 of uncultured Nitrosomonas sp. GTDB lineage: Bacteria > Pseudomonadota > Gammaproteobacteria > Burkholderiales > Nitrosomonadaceae > Nitrosomonas. The sequence continues at coordinate 5,010 of NZ_CADEGP010000037.1, read as the reverse complement.
AAGCTGAAATTGACCCTCATAAATTTTTGCTAGCCATAGTATGTGATTAGCTTATGGTTCCAAATTGTCCTTCTTAAAAGAAAATGTAGAATTTATGTCATTGATATCTATTACATAAATTACTTATTAATAAATCTCTTCATTATAAGTAATAGATTAATTTATTATCTTGGCGAACACATAGAATTTTTATATAAAACAGAATATTAAGGAATTAACAAGAATTGAATTTTCAATAATCATAATTACAGGGCAATATCATATTATGTTATTGATATTAATTTGAATTACTGCCCCATGGAAAGAGAAGAGCTTATTACTTTATTTACCTTCTCGTTATTTACGATCACGATTATTGGTTCAGTTTGTTTGGTTAATAAAGCGAGTTAACCCAAGCTATTGTATATATTGGTTTATTGGATATTTAATTTGGGCTATTTTGTTTTTTGGCATTATAAGAAAATTTATAGCAATTATTGCATCTCTTTTACTACTGGCTTTTATGAAAAAAGATAATGATAATCCGCTTGCAGATATTGGTTCTGGCTTTAAAGTTATTTTTATTATGAGTTTTTATATAATAACTTATAGTATTGGCACACTTCTATCTGTAGGTGGTATTTATTGGCTATGGATGGCAATACAAATAAAAAGCTTTACAATGTTTTTCATTGGGTTATTACCTATCTCATGGTTTATTACAGCTCCTGTGGGTGCTTATTCACTTGTTACGCAAGAAACACCATTATGGGAGCTTGAATGGTTCAATTAGAGTTTAATATTGATAGAAAAACTTCGAATTATTTATTAAATTCCTAAAACAACTAGAATTGTATTTAAGAGGTTATTTTATTAATTTAATGTAATGTATGTCCAGCGCAATAATAATGCAACACAATGCATCCTGAAGCCTTTTGATAATAGAACAATCACTCTAATCAATGTAAAATACTATTAGCCAAGGTTAATATCAATCTCCTCACTGAATCTCTTCAACTTGAATCTCCTAAATGACAATATTGATGAAAAACAAAGATTAAAAGAAGCTTTAGAAAAAGCTATTCAACTTCAAGTTCACAGAAAAACCGATTACCCTCCAATGAATGCCCAATTATCTGGAATTTATTCCGAGTTGGTGCAATTAAGAGAAACACAGAAAAGACAAATAAGAAAAGCTGATCGAGTCAAAAAACATCTTGACGTTATCATTCTGGATTTATGGATAGCAGCAAATTACTCCGAATCTCCCTGGAGAAGAGTTAGTCTTAATAATAATGATTATTCCAAAGACACTCGATATAGAAAAATATTCCTTAAATATGATTTGCTTAAGGGGGTTTTAAATGATCTTATTTTGTTAGAATATGTTGCTGATTCTAAGTATTATCACAATCCGAATGGAAAAAGTCGCCAAACTCGCATTAAAGCTACTTCTAAGCTTCTCAGCCTTCTTGAATTCGATATAAAAAAAATAGATCGTGACCCCGAAGCTCCAGACGAAGAAATTATTATCAAGAAAGATGAAAAAGGTAAGGCTATTGATTATGTAGACGATATATTCACTAATCAAATGCGTGAAGACCTGAAAACCTATAATCAGCTTCTAAGAACAACAGATATTGGTACAGATGGTATTGATCTTCGTTATAAATATGACCCAACAAATATTACAGTGAAAAGAATATTTAATGGCGAAGGTGGCGGAGGTCGTTTTTACTATGGCTTCTGGATGAATATGCCGAAGGTAGATAGATTAAAGCTACGTCTTAATTTTGAGGAAGTTTGTGAATTAGATTTTTCAGCTCTTCACCCCACCATTACCTATTCATTGCATGGTTTAGAAGCACCAGAAGATTCATATACTATTGAAGGATGCGATCGCAAAGAAGTAAAGAAAGCATTTCTAATTTTATTCAATTGCAAGTCAAGGAAACATGCTATTGATACTATAAGAAGTGAGTTTCATATTAAGAATGCTGAATCTCTGCTACGGCAGATAGAAAATAAACATAAAGCAATAATTAATTCTTTTTATAACCCTGGTTTTGGATTGCATCTACAGCACTTAGATTCTTGGTTAGCTGAGAATATTATTAATACCTTAACTAGGAAAGGCATTGTGTGCCTTTCCATTCATGATAGTTTTATTGTTGCTAAGAAATATGAATTAGAACTAAGACAAATAATGGAATTTGTCTTTCAAGATAAGTTTACTTTCAAACCATTAATAAAATAACTTAATAACTTTATTCTTATCGTATATATACTTATATTATTTCCTATTCTAAGAAGAGGAGGATTCTTTGTGTCCTCCTCCATTACTAAGAGCTTATCTTTATAAGAATGAGTAAAATATAGTTAACTTGTTATTTCAAACTAGGATAATTTCATTCAATATTGGGAAAATTTGAATCACTTTATTGTTGTTTTAAATCAATTTTTGCGTTTTCTTTTCAATAGTTTATGAAAAGAACTGATAGTATTCATTTGGCAAATGAGGCCGAAATAGCATTAATACAACACCAATCTTCCTTGCTTCTGCAAAGTAAAAAAAATGGTTTTAGTGGTGAGTTGAAATCATCTGGTGCTATGATTGAAAATTATATTAAAGGAATTCTTCAAAAAAATATTCCAGGAGGCTATCGAATTTGTAGTGGATATATCGCAACTCCGCAAACTTATCATCATTCAGAGAACCTTATCCAACACGATATTATTATTGTTGATGAACGAATTCCTTCTTTATATAAATTTGGAATAAGTGATATTGAAGTAGTTGCCGCAGAAGCAGTATGTGGGGTAATTGAAGTAAAACGAACATTAAGTACTCGTTCTTTACTATCGGCAGTTGAACATTTGAAAATTACTAAAAAAGTTTTCGATGAGTATGATGGTGGTAAAAAATCTAAATCTCGGGCTATAGAGACGAATACATTAAGTTATGTTCTAACTGGTTCTACTTACACTCCCTTTTTTGCGATTATTGGATTGGACGCTGATTATGAAATTTTTGATAAAGCTTATTTAGAGGGAAAAATACAACCTGAAGTATTTGAGTTTATTGATCTAATTTGGTCTCCATTGGCTCCATTTTATGCTATTCATGTAATAAAAGATAATAAAACTAAAGAAATTTGGTCAGCACCTAATGTTTCTAGAGTTCATAATAATCATGAATCTTTTCTTAGCTATGGCGGTTTTGATGGAAAAGAGAGTGGGGATATTTACAATCTAGCAATTAGGCATTTCAGAACATGGATTGCAAAAATAATAGGTGTTCCAATGACTCAACTCAAAAATGATCAATATTTTAATTTTGAAAAAGAGCAAAATTAATTTCTATCAGAAAACACTTTGTTTGGTAAATAGCTCTTGAGGTGATTATTTTTTCTTTTTATATACTGCTTAATCCAAGCTTGCGTAAAAATTTTTATCTGTATTAGTATTGGTACTATTAGTATTTAGTAATGCAAGGAATTAGCCCCGATTTATGTATTTCAGAATGCTAAGGTATCACTTAATTAATGACCGACCTAAATGTAAGTGATCAAATTATTTACTTTGATAGTGATAAATTGGTTATAAAGTAATAACCCTTCCACATTTCTTTGAGAAATTATTTTCCCTCATTGCATACTTAATAAGTAAGGGGTATGCCCCCTGCTACCCCCCTTATAGGATTGAAGGAGTGTCAGGGTGAGTTATTTACAGCACTAAGCCTCAGAATACCCCACCACATGTTCGGCATTGTTGGTTGCGTTATTTTTCACTTTTTATCATGGGTAAACTTACATCAGTTTCGTCAAGCTTCCATGCTCCAGCTGTGAATAGTCCAATGCCCGGTAGCAAAAGAAGTGCGGTGCCAATTGCATCCGCGACTCCTGTTCCGCTTAAAGAATAATCTATTGTCTTCTGTGCAGGAAAATAGCCTACCTTCGTACACATAATTGAAACAGTTTTGTTTTTCTTAGCTTCAACCTGTGCTCTACCTTGGAACATTTGCCCATTAATTTGAAGAGCTGCATCAGGTTCTGAACAAACAGCACTAACAGTCTGCGTTTTTGGAGCAAACGTTGAACATCCTGAAATCAAAATACTCAAGGCCGCAATTGCAGCAATCACTTTATTCATACTTTCTCCGAGTTGTTGTACTCTTACTTGATTAAGGGTAAGGAGCAATCATCATCGGAACGACTGCAAAAAACTTGATCTAAAAGATAAAACTATACGGTTCCATATTTAAGATCAATTTTGAAAATCCATGAATGACATTAATAAGAAAAAGTAAGTTGCATGCTTTATCTTGCTGCTAATTTTCGTCACAATTTCGTCACAATTAATTTGCAATATACTTATTTTATGCTAAAGTTTAATTCCTATTAACCAATTGACGTAACAGATATTTTTGAAAGAAAAGCCCTGCAAAAGATAAATTAGTATCCGTCTCCTAAGGGGTAGGTCGCACGTTCGATTCGTGTTCAGGGTACCATAAGATCAGTATGTTAAATAACGTGAAAATTTTTATTGGAAATCAGTGCCACGCTGGTGCCACTCTATAAAGAAATAGCAAGCAATAAAAATGAGGCTTTATTTTATGTTTAATCTCCACAAACAAGTCTCAGTGTGTTTGACAATGTAAGAGATTCTCTATACATTTCAGCTAAATAAAGATGGATATTTCCTATACCTTTATACCCAAATGATTTTTAAAACTTCGTAGCTACTGTCTTTAGCTAGAACATTACATTACCGAAAGTTAATAATTCTTGCTACTAATTAGTCATACTAATTACGTGATTCCTATTTAGCTGTTTTGTATGGCTGATTCTTATCCTATCACAGAGACTTCTGATGATGCTCCAGAATTACCAGAGCAACAAGGAACTAAAACGAAATACAGAGGTGGCCTCACTTGATTGGACAGTTTTCCCATATCTTAAGTGGAAATCTCGTGGTAATGCCTACGCTGTATTTTGCATTGCAGGCAGGTTATCGAAGTAGAACTCATTG
>NZ_CADEGP010000036.1 GCF_902826915.1 uncultured Nitrosomonas sp. | reverse complement strand
CTACACCGCTTTCTCCTCACTTGTCATACACCAGAAATAATCATAGCTCATGTTTTTGACAGCACACATCAGATGCTACAAATAAGTTTTAAAATGAAAACCGATGAGCCGTAAAGGTGATTGCTGGAATAATGCGCCAATGGAAAGCTTCTTTGGCACATTGAAAAATGAATGTTTACATCACTATAAATTTAAAACTAGAGCTGAAACAAGAAAAGTAACGTTTGAATATATTGAGGTGTTTTACAATCGTATTCGAAGGCATGCAAAAACTTAAGAAAATGCAGCATTCTCGGAATACTTTCCCGCCCACTAAATCGGATCTAGCTCAATTGAATGGAAACTCAAATCATCAAGAGCCATATTTTTATAGATACTCATTTTTCCCGACAGCTTGCCTGGAAAAATTATTGTTCAATGCTTTTTCAGGGTCGACTAATTAGATTCCCGTGGCAAGGCCATGGGAATCGCAAGTTCAAATAGCCTCGTCTTTGACTTCCGTGTTACTATGAGACTTATCTCGAATTTCTATTTCTTCTTCTTGTGGTAAATCTAATTTTGTAACTTCTTGATCTATCGGTTTTCTTATTTCTTCTTCACTTGTAGATGTACTTTTTATATTGCTGCTATCTTGTACATCTTCTACGTCGGTACTAGTATCTTTACCGATATTATTTTCACTGCTTCTATTTTCTTCTCTACTATCAGAACCGAAAATACCTGAAATCCAATCAAAAAACCCCATGGTATATCTCCTTTTGTTGGAACAGCGATAATATAGATCAATACAAAAATTCTATAACATAAGTTCTAATTATGAATTATGTAGCTTACTTATTATTAAATGAGTACTACATTGCCTCCTTCCGCTATATTAAAAAATAAAACTCGAATCATGATTACTTGTTAGTAGAAAGACTTAACCAAGGCGCTCTATCATCTCAAATTTTCTGGTATTTAAATCGGTAAAGCCAGTAAGTATTTGCAAATTAGGTGTTAAATCCAGAACTTTATCTTTTATGGTATTGAGAGTAAATTTACTGAGGAATTGAATTTTTTCTTTTACAAGATGATATTCAGGCTCCGCTTCATCTCTATAAACGCCCAAGGTCATGAAAACGACACCGTCGGGATCAATTCGACCTCCATCAATATTACTTTTCAGCAGCTTAGCGGCGGTCTTGATAGCAGCGGAAATATTTGGATCGAATGGTCCGGCTATAAAAGCTGTACTGCTGAGGTGCAACCAGTCAAAACCACGACTGTCTCCCAATACCCATTCTTTATGTTCGGCATCTTCAATAGGTTTGTTGGAAACCCGAATCTCTGCAATGTACTTTATATTTCCAAGAACTAATGGAATGAAATCTCGAATAACGTATTCAGGCATAGAGGAATAGTGTGAACGCAACATTGCCTCTAATTCGATCTGAGAAGTTTTTGTTCCATTTGTCAAGTCAATTGGATTGCCCATTCTCTCCATGCAAAACCAAGGCATCTAAATCAGTTTCAATACCACAAACAATCGGTACAACTGAACCACTTTTATCATAGACAGAATCAAATTGTTGTTTTAGTTGTATAGCAGCACTCTTGGTCGCATCAGTGTTATAACCAAACCCTCTGCAGCTGCGATGGGTGTCACCGCGTGTATAATGATAGGCTACAAATATCAAACACTGTCTACTGCGACTAATGGAGTATTCCACCCATTGATCAATAGCAGCCTGGAAAAAGGACCAGCCTAAATTGAAGATGCCGCCAAGGCTTCGAAATGGTTGAATAATTTCAAAAGTGGTCTGTGTCATGACCGGTAGATGTAGTCGGACATCCACACATTTAGGTTCTGCCATTTCAGTTGGATGCTCTCCGCGATACCTGCGCCTTTCTGTTGTCGAATCCATGAAGCTTCGAGAGTGACGAATATTTATGTCAAGTAGACAATCAATTTCGGTTTTGGGCTTGCTACTAACACTAGTTATCATATTTTTGCTACTATCTTTTTCTATGTTGCTTCCCTTATCTGTAATGCCCTCACAAATTTTAGAATTAGAAGCACTAGAAAGCCAATCAAAGAAACCCATTACACTGCTCCTCATATGAGGAGGCAATTATAAGCAATTGTTAATTAATTGCCAACGGGATTAACCAATCTGTTCTACCATTTCAAATTTTCTGGTAATTAGGGCCTGTTAACACTATTTGATATAATATGGTGATGGAAATCACCGAAAGCCAATATCAACAGATCGAACACTGTATGCCGCGCCAACGTGGCAATGTCAGTCATTCCAATCTACAAATTCTCAATGCTATTCTGTATGTTACCGAGCATGATTGCAAGTGGCGTGGACTGCCCAAGCGCTTCGGCAATTGGCACACCATCTACACTCGAATAAATCGATGGGCGAAAAGTGGCGTGCTCCAAAAAGTTTTTGAGCAGTTGCAGCAACAACAAATCATTCGCATCAAAATTGAAACCGTTTCGATGGATAGCACCAGCATCAAAGTGCACCCTGATGGTACTGATGCATTAAAAAAAACGGCCCGCAATCCATCGGTAAATCCCGAGGTGGCTGGACCACCAAGATTCATCTGGTTGCCGTAGATGCCAGAACAGCCATAACCTTTGCCTTATCTCTGGGGCATGCGCATGATGCACCGGAAGGGCGACAACTCTTGTTAACGCTCGGCCCCGTCTCTTCACCTACTCATCTTCTGATGGATCGTGCTTATGAAGGTGCTCAAACCAAACAGCTTGCATTGGAGCTCGGTTATATCCCGGTTGTCCCACCCAAAACTAATCGCTTGGAGCCCTGGGAATATGACCGTGCCATGTACAAAAAACGCAATGAGATCGAAAGATTATTCCGCAGACTCAAGGGCTTTCGTCGAATATTCTCCAGACTCGACAAACTGGATATCATCTTTCTCTCATTCACCCATTTCGCTCTTATCGTCGAAGCACTTAGGTAGTGTTAACAGACCCTAATTGACGTGATGGCATAGACAGGTCAGACCGGTGTTGGCAAAACCCGTGGAGCTCGATAGCAAAGACCAACCAGTCAATGCTGTGCGGTCGTTTGGGAGCCAACAAGCAGGATTCCATCATGGGCAGCGCATGGCGCAAAACAAGCGCACAAATAGCCCGAATATACGACTGCGATCTTAATCTTCCACACCAAAATGACAAAAAATCACTTGGCAAACTGGAGGCGTCCATATACGAGCTCCGCCTGCGCGAAATATGCCGATACCTTACGTAATATCTCGTTGGCTCGCTTTAATTCCCGATTCTCCCGTTCCAATGCCTTGAGTCGCTCACGATCCGCAGTCAACATGCCGCCCCGAATTCCCTGATCAGTCTCTGCTCGTCTTACCCATATGAGCAATGTCTTCGCTGTACAGCCAATCTTTGATGCGATCGATTTGATCGCCGACCATTGCGATTCATACTCCTTTTGGCGTTCAAATACCAATCTTACCGCTCGTTCCTGTACTTCCGGTGAATAACTGATTTGATTCTTCATCTCTTCTTCCTCTCAAATCATTTTATCTCCAGAAAATCCGGGGCGATTCACTGAATCCACCGTGCCAGATTCCTGACAGCAACATTTTTAACAGCAGCAACCCGGGATAGGCAGGACGGTCTGCGGCATCAAATGTAGAAGCATAATATTCAGCGATTGCTTTTTCTATCGGTTCCCAATCAATCAGGTAATCGATTTGATTGAGAAAGTTTCCTTTGCGGGTGCGGCGGGTGACATCAAACTCTGAAAAACTCATATCAATTAACTCAACACTATGATTAAAAACATTATTATGTCATCATCCGCACCTGAAAATGACTTTAACCGCGCAAAGTTCCTTGCTTAAATAATTGCCATGAAAAACCGAAGGCAGATAGTCCAAAGACAGCCATATTCATAGACAAGCAGACAATATTTCATCAAGGTCTAGCGCTCTATCTTGTTCTTCGGCACCGGATCAAAACCACCCACATTCCATGGATGGCAGCGCAAAATGCGTTTCACTGCAAGCCAGCCGCCACGCAAAACGCCATGTAGTTCTAGCGCCTCAATGGCGTAATTTGAACACGCGGGATAAAAGCGACAATGAGAACCTAACAATGGGCTAATCGTATATTGATAAAGTTTTATTACACCTACCAGGATTCGTCTAAAGAATGTACCCATACGTAAACTCCCCTTGTTTTTCCATCCTGCGCCGCATCCATTCATTTTATCCAGGAACTTGATTCTGGGAGCATTTAGAAATGCTCTCAGCGCATATCATCACCACATACCACAGGTTTATCATCCACTTCATGATAACAAGGTATGGTATATTTAAGAAGTCATTAGCCAGCAAGCAGGAATTATTTCTTGAAAAAATTTGTTTGACTGATACAAACGCTGGGTAATAGATCAAATTCAATTTGAACAAGCTTTTCTCAAGCTCTACGTTTTTATTTGAAACAACATATTACTTCTCAATCTCACAATTTCTTGTACACTATTTCCCAGAAAATTTACGGTTTATCGCAGATAATTGCATTTACAAAAGGAAGAATACATGATTTTCTGGCGCGTAAAATCAATTGACGCCATTCTGGCTACAGCAGAAAAGAAATGCCTTCAACGGTCTTTGGGGGCATGGCAGTTAACTCTTCTCGGTGTTGGTGCAATTATAGGAACAGGCATTTTTGTACTCACAGCCGAAGCTGCGCAAAAAGCTGGACCTGGAATGATGTTCTCCTTCATCATTGCCAGTTTTGTGTGCATGGTGGCTGCCCTTTGTTATTCCGAATTATCTTCGATGGTGCCAGTCTCGGGTTCCGCCTATACATATTCCTATGCAGTATTAGGCGAACTGGTAGCTTGGATGGTTGGCTGGGCGTTAATACTCGAATACTCAGTCGCCGCGAGTGCAGTTGCAGTCGGGTGGTCAGGCTATTTTGTCGGTTTGCTCGATAATTCGCTAGGAATCAAGATACCCATTGCATTAGCCAATGGCCCCTTCGCTGGCGGCATCATCAATCTACCAGCAGTTTTCGTTTGTATTTTGGTTGTCGGATTGTTGGTTGTTGGTACACGTGAAAGTGCCTCGTTTAATGCTGTACTTGTCACGATCAAGATTGCGGCTTTGACACTGTTTATTGCACTGACACTCCCCGTTGCTGAGATCGAGAATTTCCAACCATTTTTGCCTTTGGGCGAAGCAGGCGTAGTTGCTGCGGCATCCTCCATTTTTTTTGCCTATGTCGGATTCGATGCGGTTTCAACTGCTGCCGAGGAAACCAAGAATCCACAACGCAACGTGCCGATTGGACTCATCAGTTCTCTCGTAATTTGCACCATCTTCTATATACTGGTTTCAGCAGGTGCAATCGGCTCGATCGGTGCACAGCCCATACTAGACGAAACCGGCAAAGGCCTAGCGCCTGGTTCAATAGTTCTGGCTGAACAATGTCAATCGCTTGCCACCGTTGGACAACAACCACTCGTATGCTCGCGTGAAGCTTTGGCTCTGGTTTTACGAGAGATTGGCTGGGAAAAATTTGGCAATCTACTTGGCCTAGCCGCATTCCTGGCATTGCCTTCGGTTGTTCTAATGATGCTATTTGGGCAGACGCGCATTTTCTTCGTTATGGCACGCGATGGATTACTTCCCGAAGTATTAAGTCGTGTGCACGCACGATTTAAAACACCTCATATTGTGACTTACATAACAGGTATCGGCGTAACCATTGCCGCCGCCTTCTTCCCAGTTGGTAAGCTAGCAGACATCTCCAATTCTGGTACTTTGTTCGCTTTCATGGTGGTTGCATTGGCAGTAATGATACTTCGCGCCAAGGATAAGCATCGCGCACGGCCTTTCAAGGCACCGATAATCTGGTTGGTGGGGCCACTTGCTGTAATTGGCTGCGTCACACTTTTCTGGTTTCTACCCAATGATGCGAAACTGGTTTTTCCGATTTGGTCTGGAATCGGATTGATTTTGTATTTCTTTTATGGTTACCGGAGAAGTCATCTCGCTCTCGGCATCGACACCTCATCGGGCGGTGAAAATATTATCAAACCGGTTCGACCACTAGCAGATCGCAGTCAAGATTCCTTAGCATCAAAAAGCAAAGACTGAGAATTAAATTCCCTAGGAAGTAGATGCTGATTCCTAGGGTCTGTTGACATTTCACATAGGTAGCCACAGATATCCAAATGTCATGGCGACCATACTTTCAAAATCTCCCTTCAGTTTGTCGTATCGTGTCGCTACTGCCCGATACTGCTTTAGCCTTGCAAAAGCATTTTGCACCCAATGCCGGTATCTATACATACCCCAATCCATATCGCTGTCATAGCCTTTGTCTGCAACAATCGCTTTCGCGTCAGGCGGTTTGGCAATCAAATCAGGTGCTATAGAACAGTCATTGGCTTCTCACCAGTGATTCCAAAATCGGCTGGTAAACCATAACTATCAACTACCAGGTGAATCTTTGTGGTATTGCCTGTGCGGCTTTTCCCGATCGCCTGTGGCTCCTTGTCCGCTGCGCCTGCACTATGCTGGTGCGCTTTACCATAGCTACCGTCAATAAATTCCCATTCACAATCCAAATCAATAGATAGCGCCTTGAGAATCCTTAACCATTTGCTGCTTAATGACCGCACATTGAATCTTTTGTAGATGGAACTACAGCTTCCAAATACCTCAGGCAAGTCTCGCCACGGGCAGCCAACCCGCATTCGATACAACATGCCTTCTACCGTCATGCGCAGATTGCGCTTGTTATAAGAAGCAGAATCTTCTCCAGCTTCGACCAGAACTCATCACTGAGCATTAACGGGGCATCGCAAACTCGTTTTGTTGGTGGCATAGGAACCCCCAATATTAAGAATTTGTTATTATCTATTATATACTTATATCAAAACGTCAACAGGCCTTAGAAAAATAGGTGTTTAGCAGCAATATTATTTTTTATATCGATGCTTCAGGTATTCTATTATTGGAGGAGTTATCGATAAAATAATAATAGCCAAAATGACTAGTTTGAAGTTTTGTTGAATCATCGGAAGTTGCCCGAAGTAGAATCCAGCATAAATAAATATACCGACCCACAATATAGCACCGACAATGTTATAGGTTATAAAGGTGCGATAGGGCATCGTTCCAATCCCTGCGACAAAGGGTGCAAATGTTCGGATAATTGGAATAAAACGCGCGATAATTATCGTTTTGGCTCCATACTTAAGGTAGAAGGCATGTGTTTTATCTAAGTATTCACGTTTAAAGAAACGCGATTCCTGCGAAGTAAAAACTTTAGGACCGGCCTTTTTCCCTATCCAATAATTCACGCTATCTCCCAAAATACCTGCAATACATAATCCGACAAACAAGATATGGGGACTGAGTTGCGAGTCCTCAAATGAAGCTAGAGTACCTGCCGCAAACAAAAGCGAATCTCCTGGCAGCAAAGGCATCACAACCAATCCAGTTTCACAAAATATTATCAGAAAAAGAATACCATAAACCCATAGACCATATTCTGAGGATAGTACATAAAGATGCTGATCAATGTTAAGTATAAAGTCGATAAGAAACATGAGGGTAAAGTAAATTCGTTATAAAACAATGCTGCATGAAAAAAAATTACTCTGCATTAACTACATAACCTATTCATTTACAAAAGGAAGGAACAGACACAAACTTCTTCACAACAACGATGAATTTTCCATTGCAGCCTATTCAGAATAGCTATACGGCTTCTTCCTCTCAAACCGCAGTACAAAAAATAATAATTAATTAGTGACTTTTGGCCCTAGCCGATGCCGATCCCATAGAGGCACACCAAATACATCATGGATAAAATAATATGCGACTGGAACACCCAGTATCATTCCCCACAAACCAAAACCGTGATAGGCAATAAGTAAAATAATAAGCACCAGGACCGGATTAAGCTTGAGGTGTTTACCATAGATCATCGGATTAAGCCCATAGGCTTCAATAATATGAATAATGGTTATCATGCCAACTATTCCTAACGCTAGAGTCAAACCACCCGTATTCAACGCAACCAACACCATCGGCGTAGTAGAGATAAATACACCCAGCACTGGAATAAAACTGCACACAAAAACAATTAATGATAATAATGCAACTGACGGAATCCCAAGTATTATCAGGCCTATCAAAGTCAGGAGGGTATTAACACATGCAATCATTGCCTGTGCTTGAATGGCGCGACCAACGACATAAGCAAAACGGATTACGGGCTGTGCGGTCTCCTGATAAAAATCTTTTAGTCTCGACTCATGCAGGCTTTTCATCAAACCACCGAGACGAACGCTGTCAAACAAAATCAGAAAACTGAATAATAGTGCTAGGGACATCGTACCGATCGCTTGGTAAAGATAATTGATAAGCTTTGGTAATTCCTCACGAACCTTACCCATTTGTTTTGTCATGAGGACATCCACCAATAGCTCGGTTTCCCTGTCGTAATATTTTCTCAGCTTTTCATACGTATCTTCAGTAATCTCGCTATCGCTGACGTCATCCAGATGATCAACATCAGAGAAATCGAGCTTTTGCCGGAACCGATTAAGCTTGGAATCTATTACCCTCAGACTATTCTCATCCAGAATACTACGGGCATAGCCATGCAGAGGGCGCTCCATACCCGGGTATTTGCCAATAATATCCTGTTTCATCCCAATCAATCTTAACTGCACTTCACTGAAATTATTAATAAAACGATTGGCTTCCCCGATGACGCTAGGTGTCACATAACGAAAAAAACTACCCAGCACAACCAGAAAAAAAATGTATACCAACACTAGGGATGCCCGATGCGGCAATTTCAATTTGTTCCGCCCAACATGCACCAACGGTGTCGCAATAAAAGTAAGAACAAACGTGATGAAAATCAATCCGAAAAAGTCTTGCAATAGCCATAAAATACCAATCAGAATGAGCCAGATCAGTATACGGCGGTTGGCCTCATAAAAACTATCAAAACTAAATGACATTATTTTCAAATTCTCTGTGTGGTTAAAATTAAATCAACTAACCCGTATCAAGAGACTACCTGATAAATATTATAGGAGTATTTCATAAATATGATGATATTCAGACGACTATGATATACCTCTTAATTATTTGCCAGTGTATCAAAAAATATTTACTGATACTGAAACTATGCGCTACCCAAGCTCTGTCAAGGGTCTGCTTATTCCGTTAAAAACAGCCGTGATATTATCTCATGGCATTAACTAGCACCATCATTAATAAGCTTCGCTTATGGGTACGATAGAATAGCTGCTACAGCTACGTTAGGTTTTATTGAGCATAAAGTCTCTATGTAAATCCGAATAGCAGAATAACACCATCTTTACATTAGAACTCAACTGATCACCATTGCATACAAGAAGAAGGAAGGCTACAGCAACATGCTGTAGGTGATATATAAAATGCCTATCTAGCGAACACAAACCCTTCCACTAGATAGGCATTTTTATTTTTTACTGGATAGTACTGACTAACACCGCCTTATTACTCAAATACTGTGAGGGATTAAGTTTCTATAAAAAACAAAAACATAAGTCACATAAGGGCAGTGACAAGTTTCTCAGTCTAGAATACGCCGTATACAATTGCTCCGATAACAATAAAAACAGCCGCTGAGATGAAGAACAATCTCAGAACTTGCGCATCTGTTTCTCTTCTGTTGACTTCGCTCATAATTTATCTCCTTATTTAAGGTACATTCTTTCTTTGATTTAGATTTAAAGCCGATAAATTATCGACCCCCCTTGCTCACACAATCACAAAATTTTGTAATCGTGAATCTTATCTCCGCCCCTCAGATTCACTGCTACAGCGATCTTTATGTGTGGAGCCGAGTAATTTATTCGCAATCATCTTGTACCACTTAGATTACTGCGCCGTTGAATTCTAACTCACATTTAACAACAATGAAAGTATTGAAATTAAGTGCGCTTTATTATTTACCAGAAAATCGCATGATTGACAATATCTTTTCCGGTTATCGGGCTTATGCTAACAGCCCGTTAAGATCACAATGTCAAAGGCTTCACGTAGCCCGTCAATTCAAGATAGCCACGCCCTGCCGGCTTATCATCCCTGGTTAGCGTCACAGCACCTTCCCAATAAACCGCTGCGGTCGATTGGCGCGAATCCAGTTCCTGATCGTCCAACAATGGCGTAAGCCGCCATTCAATCTCACCGGTACGAATATGCATAGCAACCGGATAAACCGCCTCTGTATGCGGTGATCGCCAAGTACGTATCGGCGTAAATTCAACTTGATCAGGATCAAACAAAGTCATATTTCCCTCAGCATCGCGTAACGCTGCATAAGCCCATATTTTGCCACCTTGTTTTGCACGTATTTGAAACGCCATTAACGCTGAACCATCATCCAGGTTGGCACCTACCCAATCCCATCCATCGGCATCCGGATCCAAATAGGCGGTTGACCATTCATGATCCAGCCACGCACGTCCATTAACAGCGACTGATTTGTTTTGTCTGAATACTGTGCCGGTTACATTCAAATGTGGCTCGCTATAGTAATAACTGGCCTGTTCCGGCTTTGGGCCTTTACGGGAAAAACCGTCCATATCTTGCAGCATTACGTTTTGCGTAGGTGCTAATGACAATTTCAAACCAAAATCGCTGGCTTGCATATTCACCTGGTAGCGGCCATCTTTCTCGCGTATCAACGTCCAATCGTCCAATTTAACATCAGTATTACCCTGTTTGGCATAGGCGAGATCAAAACCCTCGCGGGCAGTTCTTTCGATGTGCATCAATTTACCGACCGCAGGATCGGATAAAGCCAAGTGCGCGATAATTAAGTGCTTTGCAGCAAAACGGCTCGGATTATCGTGATTATGGTCAGTGGCATAACGGAAAAAAGTAACCTGAAAACCTAACGGCTTGTTATCTTCCGTTTCCAACCAACCGGTGATATACCACCACTCAAGACGAAAATCCTGGTGTGCCCCATAATCCATTGGGAAGGACAGCTTGTAATCGGGCGTAACCGGTTTTAATCGGCTCGATTCGGCAGATACCAGAGTGACGAGTAAACTAAAAAACAACATGACAAGAACGATAGAACCACGGCTAAATTTGTTCCGTTTCATTACCAATCCTCCCGTACAACGCGAATAACCTGACCGGAAACTGCCTTGCGTCCGAAAACCAGGGCTGTCAATGTCGCCGAAATCAACATAATGATGGCAATCGCCAATAACCAGCTCCACGGCATATGCAGTTGCATGGTCCAGTGAAAGGACTGTGGGTTTACGATAAAAACCAGTATCAAACTGATACTCCATCCCAGCAAAAACCCCAACCCAACACCGAGTGCAGTCAGCAATCCCCCTTCCGTGGCCAGCATGACAAGAACCTGCCGGCGCATTACACCGATATGCCGTAACATGCCAAATTCCTTGGCGCGGGCCAGTATCTGCGCAGAGAAACTGGCCGCCACACCCAGCAATCCAATAATCACTGCCACTATCTCCAGTAAATATGTCACCGCAAAACTTCGATCAAAAATCTCCAGACTCAAAGCTCGCATGTCACTTGATCTCGATATTTCAAGCGCAGCACCAAACGGCAATTGCCGCAAACTCGCAATGGCAGCATTCAATCTCACTTCAGCTTGCAACCACAACGCCACATTATTGACGCTCAAATCTCCTGTCAATCGCTGATAATCCGCCAACTGCATCTGTATCGCACCAAATTGGCGGCCATAATCACGCCACACCCCGGCAACCAGAAATTCTCCAAATGCTGCGCCAATCGGCAGAGCCACGCTTTCACCCACCCGATAACCATATAAATCGACCATCGCTTCAGATACCCAGACAGGAATTGCATCTTCAGGCAATGATCCTGGCGCAATCACATCATCCGTCAGCGGCAGCGTATTGCGTGGATTCATTTTATCCACAGGCCGAGCAAACAAAGTAATATCCGGGCGATCAACATCAAGCGTCATCTTTTGGGTTCGAAAGAATTCCACTCGGTCAAATTCTGGCAACGCAATAATCGCATTTTGCGCATCGGATTGAAAACCGCCCTGATCACCGATGACACTAGTGTGCACGTACAAATCGGCCGGCAATACATGCCCAAGCCAATTGTCGATTGATACGCGAAAACTTGTCACCATAATCGCCATTGCTACCATCAGGCTAAAACTGGCCAATATGCCGCCCAATGCAATTGCGGCCTGACTCGAAGTATTCGCCAATCGAGCCAGCACCAATGTAACAACAGCGCCGATCCGAATAGAGCGTAACCGGCTTAACAAAAAAGAAAACACCCACACTGCAAATCGAGGCATCAAAGCGATACCACCCATCAACAATAATGCAATCGCGAGATAACCAAATACCGGCAGCTCGAAAATGGGAGGCAATTGCGTAAACAGCAGTGCAAGCGATAAACAAATCACCGCAAACCACGGTGTAGACAATTTTGCCATGGCCTCATCTTCAGCACCGGACCGCAATGCCAATGCAGGCTTAGCACGAACTGCCTCCAATGCGGGCGCGATGCTTCCCAGCAACGTCACGCTTAAACCTACTACAAAAAATATCAAAGCATCCCAAGGATCAAGAGAAATATCTGGCTTAACGCCTGGAAAAAAATTTGCCCCTAAATCTCCTCCCAAAAACTGGATTGCCGTCGCTGCAACGGCATAGCCCAACCCCAGTCCCAGTACCGAGCCTATTATTCCCAGAAATCCGCCTTCAGTGACGATCTGGCGCAACAATTGTTGCCGCGTGAAACCCAGCACACGCAACAACGCAAATTGTTGACGCCGTCGGATCACTGATAAAGCCTGCGTGGAAAATACCAGGAATGTACCCGTAAATAGAGCCACCAGCGCCAACATATTCAGATTAATACGATAAGCACGCGACATATTGGCAATCCGCGCTTCCTGGTCCGCTGTTTCCATAACCCAATAGGATTCACCTAATTCCTCAGCCAGCTGGGCTTTAAATGCCGCGTGATTAACGCCTTCTCTGAGTTTCAGTTCGATCCGTGACAATTGCCCAATCTGTTCAAAGCGCCACTGAGCCGTACCAATATCCATCACCGCTAAGCGTTGACCCGCGCGCGCGCGTACCAAACCACCTGCAACACGTAGCATGATCGTTTGCAATCCAGCCTGTAATTGCAGCGCATCGCCTTGCTCAACCTGCAACCATTCCATTGCAGCAGGGGATAGAAATATTGTATCGCTGGCTATACGATCCAACGTTTCTCCTTCTTCCGGCAACCCCAGCAAATCGGGAGAAATTTGCGCCGCCCGGAATGGATCAATACCGATGATTTTCAGCTTGTGATCATTTCTGCTTTGTTGTTTGCCCGGCACCGCCACATCCAATTCCAGGACGGGGTTCGCTAATGCAATACCTGGATGTTTAGCCAGCACGGGATAAAGTCCTTCATCAAGAAAGGCTTTTTTCCCGCGCACCTGCAAATCTGATTGTCCGGAAAGACTCTTGCTGGCCGCGGAAAATTCATTAAAAGCAGCACTGTTAATCAAATGAATTGAATATGCCATAGCAACCCCGATGGCAATAGCAATGAGTGCAACGACTATTTGCATGATATGCGCGCGCCATTCACTGACCAGCATCCAGCGGAATATCGATGTCGCTTTCATGGCTTGTGCTCTAGCTGCGCCAAGCGCAATCCATCCTTGGTCAAATTCAACACTCTGTCCGCCGTTGCAGCTGCCACATGAGAGTGCGTTACAATAATGCCAGTCGCACCATTCGCTTTGATTGCCCTGCGCATCAATTGAAGAATTTCATGGGCGGTATCCGGGTCAAGATTACCCGTCGGCTCATCTGCAAGAACCAATTTGGGCCGATGGATCAATGCACGTGCAATGGCCACTCGCTGCAATTCGCCGCCGGACAACTGGCGTGGAAAGTGGTGCCCGCGACCGTGCAACCCTACTTGCCCTAGCATCTGATCCACGCAATCCGTTGCCATACTATTCAACAACAGTGGCAACGCGATATTCTGTGCCAATGTCAAATGCGGCAACACGTGAAACGCCTGAAAGACAAAACCAAACTGTTCGCGCCGTAATTGCGTCGCGGCATCATCTTGCATGGATGAAATGGCAACCCCATCAATACAGATTTCACCGGAATCCGGCGCATCCAAACCAGCAATCAGGTTCAACAAAGTTGACTTGCCTACACCCGATTCACCCATAATCGCGACGTACTCACCCGCATTCAGCGTGTAGCTCAGATTAGCCAATACCTTCCGATCTTCGGCATAACCTTTAGTAATGTTGCGTAACTCCAGCATATTCAATAATACCCCGGTAATTCATTCAAAATAGATGGCCGACAAAACCGCAAAAAAACAGTGCATGCATCGCCCGACCAAGGTATGCTTTAACTTTACCACGATAGTTAATTAATCGAAGGCACTTCTGGAAATCCAAAATCCTGGATCAAGTAAGACGCGCACAGGAAATAGTTTCGTTGCATATACTTTATATATTACTCAAGAAGTTTTTAAATAATGCAGCATTGTAAAAGCGTTGGAATTTCTGGAGGAATTCGCTAAAAATAGGAGAAAAATTATGGCACGAGCCAGCGCACGTCATATTTTGGTTAAAACCGAAGAGCAATGTAACAACTTAAAAGCAGAAATAGAAAGTGGCACTGATTTTGGCACACTGGCTCAGGAGCACTCATTATGCCCATCCGGAAAGCAAGGCGGGGAACTGGGCGAATTCGGCCGCGGACAAATGGTGCAGGAATTCGATACCGTCGTCTTTAGCGCTCCTGTCGGTGAAGTGCAAGGCCCGGTTAAAACACAGTTTGGCTATCATCTGCTGGAAGTGACGCAACGCAGCGATTAAAATCTACAGCGTAATTCAATGCGTACTACCAAAATCAGAAGATGCCGGATAGATCATCAACAACACAAACTGATACTTCCAAGACTCGTCTTTTGACAGGAATCAACCCTGCGCAAGCACTTGGATTCGCAGTCAGTTATTTGATGACCAAACCAGCATTTGCACGCCTGCCGTTCGGGCACTGGTCCCGTATACTGGTTGGACAAATTAACCGCGGCCACTATCTGATCGCATCCGACAATGGGCACATTGTCGGATTTCTCGGCTGGGCACTGACCACGCAAGAAAAGGGTGAAATGTGGCTTGCGGAGCAAGGCGAACTTTCCTTCGAAGATAGCAAAGCTGGTGAGATCCTGCTGATCAATGCTTGGGCATCGGAATCGAACGATGTCACGCACGTCCTCCTCGAACGCTTACGCGAGATCGGACGCGCTCAAAAAATGATCTATTTTAAACGCCATTATCCAGATGGCCGTGCCCGTCCCGGACGCCTCAGCGTCAATGCTTTCGTCGATGCGCATATTCGTACCGCCCAATCCAGTGAGAAATTCAACATTCCAACTTCTCAATAGCATGAGCATAGAATCCCCCTCAAAGCACAAGAATATACTTTCACTGACAGAACCAGAAAAATAAATATTTTTTCCTCTTATTAACAGCATATTACCTAACAACCCAACCGCTTAGGGTTGTATTCTAACTGCAATTTATCCCATAATGAATGAGCTGAGAATCATTCCAGCGTTGTGACTTTCCTCACAGTCAACATAATCAGTATTAAGTAATCTAGTACCTGATGATCCTCATCTAAACTGGATGATTTTCATCTTTTTAATGACAATTTATCTATCTTTAAGGAGATTTATCTTCAATTCTAATCTTTAATCAAAAGGAGATTCAAAATGGCTATAGTCAATGGAACAGCTAATAATGACTTCATTTCAGTTGCATTCATCTCACCCGGGGTATCCAACTTTCCAACCCAGGCAGCTGATACTGTCAGAGGCTTCGGCGGAAACGATACCATCAGCAGCGCTGGCGGCCCCGATATTGTTTTTGGCGGCACGGGCGCCGACACCATCAACGGTAATGGCGGCAACGATACGCTTAATGGCGATGCGGGCAATGACATTATCGATGGTGGTTCAAACAATGACACAATCAATGGTGGAAGTGGTAACGACGTCATATTTGGCGGCTTTGGCGGCGATATATTGCGAGGAAATGCCGGTGTCGACCAACTGAACGGCGGGGGTGGCAACGACAACATCCTCTCCGATGGCGATGGTGGCACCTATAACGGTGATGCAGGTAATGATTATATGAGATCAGGCTTGGGTCCAGAGACCATGAATGGTGGACCGGGTGTCGACACCATTGATCACCGGGTCTTTAATGGAAACTATGAGTTCAACATGGCGACCGGACTGACAAACTTTGGCGGAGAAAACTTCACCAATTTCGAAATCGCCAGAATGGGTGGAGGCAATGATACCGTGACCGGAAATAATGCTGCCAATACGATCTTTGGCGGCGCAGGCAATGACACCCTGGAAGGTGGCGGTGGTGTAGACAGGCTATTCGGCGGCACAGGCAATGACACGATTACCTCCGATGGCGATGGCGGCATTTATAATGGTGATGCGGGCAATGATTCGATGACATCAGGATTAGGCCCCGAAACCATGAATGGCGGAACGGGCGTCGACACCATTAATCATACAGCCTTTAATGGCAACTATGTGTTCAACATGGCGACCGGACTGACAAACTTTGCTGGGGAAAGATATACCAATTTCGAAAATGCCTTCATGGGCAATGGCAATGACAATGTGACTGGCAATAACGCTGCCAACACAATCAAAGGCGGTGGTGGCGCGGATACTCTGAATGGTGCCAATGGTAACGATACGATCCTGGGTCAGAACGGTAATGACATCATTTTTGGTGGATCAGGACACGATACCTTGATCGGTGGCAACGGCAGGGATGTGATGTCTGGCGGTGGCGGCAGCGATACTTTTGACTTTAACGTACTGAGCGAAAGTGCTGTCGGCGCTAATCGGGATGTCATCAATGGTTTTATTCCCGGAATTGACAATATTGACTTGTCATCCATCGATGCCGTGAATGGTGGCGCTGATAATGCATTTATTTTCAGAGGCACGAATAATTTCACCGGTGGTGGTGAAGTCCGATACTTTCAGGATGCTGCAAATAACAGAACCATTGTTCAGGCAGAGTTTGAAGGCGATGGTAATTTAGTTGTCGATATGGAAATCCAATTAAATGGACTTCACGTACTCGCTGCTGCCGATTTTGTACTCTAATACCTATTAAAAAGTTGATTTGAGGCTGTTGAATCCTTCAGCAGCCCCAATTATTTTCTTGCTTCTACTGAATTCTCAAGCACTTCACTGCCATTTCAGTCGACTATAAAGTTTGGTTCCATTGCTATCAACCAGCAAGTTAGTAATTCCATTTCTCATTTGTTACAATTATAAATCTCAATCTACTCTCGCAAGTTACTTTTTGTGAAACCAGAAAATTTCCTTGATGCAACGTCACTCTGAGTTGCATCAACAATGACACAGAGATCTCAGCAATTAACCCAGCAAATTCCATCATTTCTTGGCGCAATACTAATTGCGTGCAATAACCTTCTCTTTGAAAAACAATTAACAATCTATGGAAAATTCTCAGGAAGGTGCGCAAACACGCTGGCAGGCAATCAAAATGGCAGCAGATTTTATTGCACCCTACAAGCATCAGGTCGTCTACAGCTTATTGGCTTTGTTATTCACAGCCACCGTTACGTTGTCGATTGGTCAGGGCATTCGCTTGCTGATAGATCAAGGAATTGCGACGCAATCAAAAGAGCTGCTGAGTCAATATGTGGGAATATTTCTGCTACTGGTGATTGCCTTAGCTGCGGGCACATTCACTCGCTATTACTGGGTCACCTGGCTGGGTGAGCGAGTCATTGCCGATATTCGCCGCAAAGTATTCAACCACTTGATTCACCTGCATCCCGGATTTTTTGAGCAAAACCGCAGCCTCGAAATTCAATCGCGCCTGACCGCTGATATGACGTTACTACAAAGCGTGATCGGGTCCTCCGTTTCATTCGCACTACGTAATTTGATTATGATGATAGGTGGCATTATTTGGCTATTCATAACCAATGCTAAGCTCACTGTGCTGGTGATGATCTGTGTACCTCTGGTCGTAGCGCCCATTCTGATTTATGGTCGCCGGGTACGGCATTTATCACGGCAAAGCCAGGACAAAGTTGCTGCGGTCGGCGCTTATGTCGGCGAAGTGCTCGGACAAATTAAAACCGTGCAGGCTTATAATCATCAACCCATCGATCAGCACTCATTTCATGATCAAGTCGAAGCAGCTTTTGCGGTTGCCAAGCAACGCACCACGCAACGCGCGTTACTGATCACCATCGTCATTGTTCTGGTACTCGGCGCTGTCGGGCTAATGCTATGGGTCGGTGGCATGGACGTAATCGAAGGTCACATCAGCGCTGGTGAATTGGCCGCCTTTGTTTTCTATAGCGTTATTGTCGGCTCGGCCGTTGCCTCCATCTCCGAGGTCATCGGCGAATTGCAGCGCGCCGCCGGTGCCGCTGAACGGACGATCGAGCTATTACAAGCACCGAATCTGATTCAATCGCCTGAGAAACTCCACCCGCTACCAGAAGTATCTGGAAATATTGTCATCGATAAATTGTGCTTTGCCTACCCTTCCCGTCCCGAGGTGTTGGCTATCAACCAACTGTCATTAACGGTCCGTGCAGGTGAAACGTTGGCGCTGGTGGGTCCTTCCGGCGCAGGAAAATCCACGCTGTTTGACCTGTTGCTACGTTTTTTTGATAGCCAATCCGGCAGTATCAAGCTGGAAGACATTGATATCCGAGATCTAGATCTTTTTGCATTAAGGCACTGCTTTGCCCTAGTAGCGCAGAATCCGGCGCTATTTTACGGCACCATTAGCGAGAATCTTCGCTACGCCCGCCCCGCAGCCACCGATGCCGAAGTCGAAGCAGCTGCCAAAGCGGCCTACGCGCACGACTTCATTTGCATGCTGCCACAAGGTTATCAAACGCATTTGGGGGATTCGGGATTAGGCTTATCGGGTGGCCAGAAACAGCGACTAGCGATCGCGCGCGCGCTATTAGCCGACACACCGATTCTATTACTGGATGAAGCCACCAGTGCATTGGATGCACAAAGTGAGTTTTGGGTGCAGCAAGCATTGCAGCATCTGATGCGCAACCGCACTACGCTGGTTATTGCCCATCGTTTGGCTACCGTACAATCCGCCGACCGGATTGCGGTGCTCGATCATGGTCATTTGGACGCATTGGGAACACATACCGAATTGCTGCAATCAAGCCCCTTATACGCACGGCTGGCAGCATTGCAGCTACAGCCACACGAGGGAACATGATCTATGCTATCAATCTATCAGTTTCCTGACTATCCAGACCGACACCCGCAGATTGAATCACTCGCGATAATGTTTTGCGCGCTGCGCGCATACCGACTCCCATCTGCATGAGCGTGCGCAAATGCACTGAGCGTTTCAGCAATAGTGCCATTAGGTGTAGCGAATTCACCCCTCCATCTGGATATACTGCACCAAGCAATGCTTGCGGAGGAGAAAATTGAACCGGATCAACAATAACACGCACAGCGATAAAAGGAATACCTGCTTCCGCGGCTACCACTGCAATTGCACCACTCTCCATATCCACCGCACAAGCACCTGTGACATGAGCCAAATCCCTTTTTGCATTTTCGTCTGTCACGGGTACCGCACTGTCAGTCAATACACCGTTAATGACAGTAATATCCGTCGGGAGTAATCGCTGCAGTCTATCGCGCCAAGTCACGTTTACTGGTAACTGATCAGTGGAATGAATAATAACTCCCGGCAACACCAGATCACCTGGCTTTAAACAGGGATCCAATGCGCCGGCAACACCAAAACTTGCCAATGCGGTAACACCCTGCCGCAGCAATTCCTCTGCTGCTATTCGTGCTGCCTCTGCGCCCATGCCACTGAGGCACAAAACAGTATAATCATTGATTTGCACCATTTCATTGAGCGGGACGCGCATCGATGATACACAGCTGGCTTCAGCTCTTAAAGCTGTCACCAATCCGGTTACATACATACGGACACTGTCCTGGTCAGTGCACGGTAACGCGCCAAGGCCCAAATCGGAAAGAATTTTGAATATCCGTGATAGCGAAGATAGAAAACACGCGGGAAACCGGGGGCGGTAAACCAAGGATCTTCCCACAAATGATCATCCTCCTGATTACGCAGTAAGTAATTGATCCCCCTACGCACCGACACACTGTTAACCTCACCTGCCGCCATCAAGCCCAAAACGGCCCATGCAGTCTGGAATGCTGTGCTGGTCTCGGGAAGTTGTCCGGCTAATTGTGCATCCAGATAGGAATCGTTCGTCTCACCCCAACCGCCATCGGTTCTTTGTACGGATTCTAACCATTTTACGGCACGCCGCACCGATGCGTGCTGCATGTCAAACTCGGCCAGCTGAAAGGCCTCCAACACTGACCACGTACCATAAATATAATTGGTACCCCAGCGTCCAAACCAAGATCCACTCTTCTCTTGTTCCCGCAGCAAAAAACTGATACCACGCCAAACTTCACGCTGGTGCTTCCCATATTTTGCCAGAAAACCAACACAACGCGCCGTCACATCACTGGTGGGTGGATCAATCAACGCACCGTGATCGGCAAAAGGAATTTCATTCAAATAGTGATAGGTATTATCAATATCGAAGGCTGCAAAACCACCATTACGTGATTGCATGCCAGCCAGCCAATCGGCTGCTCGATTCAGGGAATTCTGGTAACGCTGCGCATCGCCTTGATCCAAGGCCCAAGCTACAGCCGCGGTGTCATCAAGATCTGGATAATGCGGATTGGCGTATTGAAAAGCCCAGCCTCCCCCTGGTAAATTAGGCTGTTTGTCACGCCAATCACCCGGCGCATCCAGAACCTGTTGCTCAACTAACCAATCCAGTGCTTTTAACACAGGCTCCTGATCTGTCGTTGAATCTTCCTGCAATGCCAAACTTGTCAATACCGTGTCCCAAACTGGCGAGGTACATGGCTGACACCAAGCACGCTCCCCCTCGTCAATTAATAACCCTCGTAACGCATTACGACATTGCACTCGATTGGGATGATCATACGCATAGCCCAGCAATGCTAGTGATTCATGCGCGTTGACCATTGCAGGGAAAATAGCACCAATTCCACACTCACCATTCAGACGCTCAAGCGTCCAATTTTCCGCTTTGCGTATCGAATATTGACGTATAGATTGAGGAAGCTTGGGTTCAACACGTGACAAAACCCGTTCGATCAACATAAAAGCACGCTTCAACAGAGTGTCCGCTTGCGGAAAATAATTCTTTTCCTGTTCCGGCGGCACAACAAATAATTCACGAATATCCACATTACGCGGATTGATCGCACGTGCCTTGATCGTACACAAAATTGATAGCGGTATCATTACAGCGCGCGACCAGTAAGAGACCTTGCTGATATGAAAAGGAAACCAACTCGGCAGCAATACTAATTCCGAGGGTACAACCGGCACGCCGCTCCAAGGAATCTGCTCATACATGGCTAACAGCAATCGAGTAAAAACATTGGCTTTGGCCGCACCGCCACACTCCAGAATAGCTTCCCGGGCACGTACCATGTGCGCCGCATCGGGAGAATCGCCCACTAACTTCAAGGCATAGTAAGATTTAATGGTGCAGCTGATATCAAATGCACCGCCAAAATACAATGGCCATCCGCCATGGGTCAGATCCTGTTTTTCACGAATAAAACGGGCAATTTTATTCTCCAGAATGACATCGACCTCGTCCATGAAGTGCATCATCAGAATATACTCTGCTGGAATTGTACAATCCGCCTCAAGCGGAAAACACCAATGTCCATCGGATTTTTGTAATGACAATATGGCCGAACGAGCTTGGGTAAACTTATTTTCCAATTCATCGACATTGATTTCATCCTGACTCAGATTGGGTGCTGAATACGATGCAGGCATTTCATCATTCACAGTAAATCCACTCGGCTGCTGCGATATATCCGATATTCTCTGTAATCCGTCCATAACTCCTAAGCACTTATATATATTATAAATTTAAAATAATGAGGTGTATTTCACTAACACGATCGGTTGCATTATTGTTCGGATACTCGATGCCTAATGAAGCAAAATAAAATCAAGAACATTATTTCTTGATTTTCACATCGTTATCAAATGGATTATCTTGAAAAGGATCATAATAAAGGTCCAGGGGCAGTTTGCCATCATGCACCAGGAATTCACGTTGTTGCATGGATGCTTCACGTACAAACAAATACGGATCCAATGCCGCCTCATCCCGAATCTGCATCGGACCAATTAAACGCGCACGTTTATCGATAGCGCCCAGGATGGTAAATGGCGCAGCAAAATATGTACCTATCGCAAGACCAGCATAAAAAAGCACATTAGTAACAAGACCCACCGGAATATTGGTTACATCACGTTCACTACTCGGCCCCAGTAACGGAACAAATAAATAAGAACCTGGATTAACTCCCCAAACACCTAACGTCTGACCGAAATCCTCATCATGTTTTTGCAACCCCATGTGGGTCGCCATATCAAAAAGTCCAGCCATACCAATCGTTGAATTAATAATAAAGCGTAACGTATCTCCAGCACCCTGCTTCACCTTCCCTTGTAAAAAAGAATTTAGGGCAACATTCGGATATGCCAAGTTATCATAGAAATTTCCTATGGATCGCTGTGCGGCACTGGGTACATAATCAGCATAAACATTCACAACGGGCTCAAAGATAGCCCGATCGATTCGGTCCGTAAAATCATAAGAAGCGCGATTAATTTTCTCATGCGGATCAGTCGAATCAATATCTTCATCACTATTTTTTGGTGTTGTCGCACACCCTTGCAAGACTGCCAGGCAGAGAAAAAATATAATAAAAATCAAATAACGACAATTAATATTTCTCAAGGTTTCAGAATTCTCATTCATTTACTTGTAGCACAACCAATCTTCATGTTTCCTTCAGTAAGGCCAAATACCATGTAACAGGCTCATCAATTCCTGATTCAACAGCTATTCGATTTCATCGATATTGCCTGACAGATCAAATTTTACAGCAAACCAAACGCCTAAAATCTGACTTACCATAAGTTCTACAGTATCGAATCAATCTGCCTGTTTCAGCGTAAATTTTCAGCAAAAATAATTGAGCCGCAGTATACACTACTAGCTCAGAATCATGATTTGTTACTGCAGCTAAAAATGCTCGCGCCCCTGCAAATTTTAAAAGATTAAAATCACTTTTAATCTGTGCTTATAGATTGGAATTTGCCGGGCAATGATAAAGTTTCCTAACACTTTACGCAGCATAGAAACATGCATCTCGAATCTCTCCTAACCACCAAATTCACGGCCAAGGAAAAAATCAACCCTCTCTTTCCCCGTGCACAATCTCTACCAATTTTAACGCTTGCAATTCCATTTCTACCACAAAGTCATCAACCCTTGCCCTGAAGTGGCGATAAAAAATCATGCTGGGAATGGCCACAAGTATTCCAAATGCAGCATTATATAGCGCAACTGAAATCCCGTAAGCAAGCTGCGCCGGGTTGCTACCAGTCGGAGAGTTTGATCCGAAGATTTCAATCATACCCACCAATGTACCAAACAAACCCATCAAAGGGCTCAAGGCGGCAATGGTTCCTAGTGTAGTCAGGTAACGACTCAAATCATGCACAATCACCCGGCCTGATTCTTCAATTGATTCCTTCATCACCTCACGTGTGCTTTTGACATTTCTCAGCCCGGCTGCAAGAATTTGCCCCAACGGAGAATGCATTTGCAAGCGCGCCAGCATTTCGGGATTAACGCCACTGCGTTTATACTCACTTAACACCCGGGGTAACAATTCTTTCGGTGCAACGACAGTCAAACGCAATGTCCACATCCGTTCTCCGATAATGGCCAAGGCAACTATGGAAGCAATTATGATCGGCCAAATTGGCCAACCCGCAGCTTGAATTAAAGATAACACGCGATACTCTCCTCACTCACTTTAGATCCAGGTATTATTCTGTAACCTGCTATATTACCTGATTTACATAGAATATTACTAAGCAGTTAATCCGGCACGCACTGTATTTTGATCATGCAATTTTAACAATCCATTTTCTATCCACAATTTCTGTGGATAAGTCTGTGCGTATATTACAAAAAAGAAAATTAAGTGACCAAATCCAAACATCTTTTCTAACTTGACTATTTATTAGTCTCTGACATATCAATTAATAAACAATATGTTATGCGCCAAGCATGGCACTCTTCCGTATTAATACACTGCTTTCTTTCAGATCCGACGATTCATTTCTGCGCTTGCCCATTATCAAAAATAATCAATTTTTCAGTACTAACCTTGCACATAAGGTACTGTCAGTCAGCAACAAACTAAAACGCCAACAATTACAACAGGTGACCTCCCCACAAAAATATCATTTTATTTCCATCAGATGGTGATGCTCTGCTCTGTCAATCCGAAGAAAACCCAATCTCTGATAAAGCCGGAAAGCCCTTTGGTTAGCATGCAGAACTCGCAAGCGCAACGGAAAATGACGCGCGCGTGCTCTGGCAATCAGTCTCCCAATCACTTCAGTGCCAATGCCTTGATCCTGATAACGAGGATCAATCTGAATCTCATCCAGCCACAGATGATCCGCATGCGCAACGACGATAAACATGCCGACAGGCTTATCATTCTGCAAAAGAATTTCAATTTTTCTCGATTCCCATGCATGCTTGAACAAGCCCAATTCTTCGTCATTATCCCAGTAACCGAATTCTTGTGTGATAAGGTCACGGTACACGGTATGGTGCAATTCAAGCAACCACTGATAATCAGAATCTCGAACGGGTAGTATCTGGATACTCATTGGAAATTAGCAGTCATGAGAAAAACAATGCTAACCGTAAACGAATCGGCCAGCAAACCGAGTTATAAAATTTATTGATCTTGAACCAGAGCAATTCTTCAATTGAAAAACATTAACATAACCTCACAAAACTTCTGACAAATCGATTGATGTTGAATCACTTCGGATTTCTTCTTAATTTACCATTCTTCTGACGATTCCTTGTATGTTATAGTGAAAATGGCACTCAAATTACGCCGCTCCTACCAATACCATGCGGAGGATCAAGATGAAAAAAAGCAAGCCTGAGTTACGCGACACGATCGTGGATACGGCCGTTGTCATCGCCGAATGTTCATCCTGGGAAGCAGTACGCTTGTTTGATGTCGCCACTCAATTGAATATTTCTCTGGATGATATTCGTCTTTATTTCCGTGAAAAAGAAGATTTGGTTGATGCCTGGTTTGACAGGGCTGACGGCCAAATGCTCAAAGCATCGGAAACCGTGGCATTCCTCTCGTTATCACCACGTGACCGTTTGCAGCATCTCATCATGACTTGGCTGGATGCATTGGTTACTCACCGCAAGGTTACGCGACAAATGATCGGTGCCAAACTGGAGCCCGGTCATTTGCACATCCAGATTCCCGCCATCATGCGCATTAGCCGCACGGTACAATGGATGCGCGAAGCCGCACAACGCGAGGCCACATTTGTACGCCGTGCCCTGGAAGAAACCGCGCTGACCACGATTTACTTAGCGACGTTTACTTACTGGATGCAAGATACATCAGAAAATTCGCAACGCACGCGCGATTTTCTGGAGCACAAATTGTTGCTGGCTGAATCGCTCGATCATACGATTTATGGTGCTCCGCGTAATGAAGCCACGGTCGATTCCGCCGAGCAATCTGAACCTGCTCCTGAAATTTTCACAAAAACCGAGTCCTCTCCACTAACGGAACCGATTGCACCCAGAATGCATGCCAAATCCGGCTGATCTTAGACTATGGACCCGCTCACGCACGCTTTAAGCGGCGCCCTACTGGCTCGGATTGCAGCACGAACTCGAATTCCATCGCAATCACAATCGGAGCAAAACATTGCATTACCATTGCGCTTGCAAATTGCCGCCGGCTTTGCCGCAGCTGCGTTTCCAGATGTGGATTTTGCGCTCCGTCTGATTGACACACTTACGTATCTGAATTGGCACCAGGGTCCGACGCACTCGCTGATTCTGTTGCCGCTATGGGCATGGCTATTGGCCTGGCTGTTTTCTTGGCTTACTCAAAGACGCTATAGCTGGAAATTGTTTTTCCTTCCCGCATGCCTTGGCATTGCCATTCATATCGCGGGAGACCTTATCACTTCGTATGGGCTGATGCTGTTTGCACCTTTCTCCACCGAACGTTTTTCACTGCCACTGGTATTTGTCATCGATCCCTGGTTTAGCCTGATCATCGTTGCCGGCTTGGTCATTTCGTGGCGCTATCCACGACAACGAATCGCAGCCATCACAGCTTTGGCAAGTTTGTGCGGATATGTGTTTTTTTTATGGACTCTGCACCAACAAGCCGTCGAAATCGCCATCCGTTATGCCGATGCCCAAGCTCTGCCAAAGGCACACATCACCGTGCTGCCACAACCGTTGTCGCCGTTTCACTGGAAAATTATCGTCCAGCACGATGAAACCTACCACCTTGCCGATATGAATTTGCGCCAATCCCAAGGGCAACACCAAGCAACCTGGCTGCTGTCAAAAATGACAGCAGCTTATCGCCCCATTTTGGAAAACAATTGGCACATCCAACAGCAGTTCGGCGATGATTCAACGAATAAAACACGCATCCGTGAAGCGTGGCTTAGTCCTGCTTTTGAGTCTTTCCGCGTCTTTGCCCAATTTCCAATACTGGAGCGCACCGACACTTCTGAACTGGGCTTGTGTATCTGGTTCTACGACCTACGCTTCAAATTCCCGGAGTTGCCACCTTCTTTTCGTTACGGCGTATGTCGTCAGGACGATCTTTCTGACTGGCAGATGGTGCGGCGACGTGGTTTATTCTATATTGATTGAATCTGTTTATTCGATGCCATCAATCACTCAAACTTTAACTTTACCCAGTCATCAATGAAAAATTTATAATGACTGCAATTCGTGACAGAAACCACCAGAACTGCCACTATCCCAATGGTTTTAATAAATATAATTACACTTATAAGGCGCACATGATGCAATGAACACATTTGCCGATAAAAAAGAAAACCCAACCACCGACGAATATCTAAAAGCCAGTCTGAATGATGTCTTGGACAGGCTAAATAAAAATCCAAGCGCGTTACAAAGTGAAGAAGCATTTGTCCATGCGGTCATCACTGTACGCAATGCAATGATTAATGAGAAGCTGACCAAGTGGCTAATTGGCTTGACTGCAATCGTTGCAATTGCTACTGCACTATTAGTAATAGTCCCATTCTTCACGCCATCGTTTGAAACCAAGAAATTAGAAGCTGCACTAATTGCAACTAAAGCTACACACAATGAATTAAAGACTGAATTAGCAGCTTTAAAAAATGAATTGCTTGAATCACAACGCAACATATCGGTATTGAAAAATCAAGTTGAGAAGTACAATACTAGTCAGTAGTCAGCAGTATCAAAGAGAATAAGGCACATGAAACCGCTGCATGCTAGCGAAACTGCAAGATCAAGTCTGAATTGCCACAATTTAATTGCGAATATTTATGTAACAACACCATTATGGATACAGATAAATTTACAGAATCAGCGAAAGGCTTTACAAAGAGTCCGTTAGGAATAATTGCGCTTTTTATAGTGCTTGTGTACGGATTTGCATCACTTGTTGTGGGTTTGGGGCAAGGAATCTCAGAGCACATCACACCCCTGGCCTACTTCATGGTTTTCTTCCCAGTAATAGTATTTTGCGGATTTCTTTGGCTTGTTGCCAATCATCACAATAAACTTTATGGACCTTCTGATTTTAAAAATGAAGATAATTTCATGAAATCCCAAATGACATCCGTTGCATCCCTCGCTGCCGCAACCGCCAAACAACCTGGGCATGAGGGGGGATTACCTGAATCCCAACTTCGAGAAATTGTGAATATTGTTTCTAATGCTAGTAGAAGACAAATAACAAGAGAGCGGAAAAGCCGGGTTTTATGGGTCGATGATCGCCCAGAGAATAACGTTTATGAACGTCAAGCATTCCAAGCACAAGGTGTTGAATTCTCTTTGGCTCTTTCCACTAATGAGGCCCTTGATATTCTCAAGACCAACAAGTTCGCAGTTATAATTTCTGATATGGGACGCAAAGAAGGACCACAGGAAGGTTATGTTCTTCTCGACAAGCTTCGTTCCCTGGGAGATACAACTCCATTTGTTATCTATGCCGGCTCAAACTTGCCGGAACACAAGAGACAGGCAAAAAAGCACGGTGCAATTGGATCAACCAACCGTGCAGACGAACTCTTCCCGCTGGTTATGGAAATTATAGCGCGTGGCTCATAACGGGGAATCTGTCCCAAGTGCTGGGAAAGTTCGATATTGACATATCAAATCATCCCCACTAGAGTAAGCGCTGCTTACGCGCTAAAAAATGCGGAGCAAGCATCACTATACTAAAACATAAAATTTAAGAGGGAAATATATACTATGAAAATAACCAAAATCATATTTTTAAGCGCTGTTCTTGGACTGCTACTAACAAGCGTCACACACGCTGCAGAGCAGAATTTTAAAGTAGTTATCAATGCCTATGACACCACCATTCCTGAACTTAAAGTTGAAGGGGTAACGATTAACAACATTCGTGCCTTTAATGTTCTCAATGAACCAGAAACATTAACTGTCAAAAAGGGAACGACTGTCAAAATCACTGTAGAAAATAAATCACCCATCAGTGAAGGATTTGCCATTGATGAATACGAAATTAAAGACATACTTAAAGCAGGCGAAACAAAGGTCATTTCTTTCGTGGCCGATAAAGCTGGCGCCTTCACTATTTGGTGTCAACTCCATCCTAAGAATATCCATCTGCCAGGTTCTTTGAATGTCATTGAATAGAGTGCTTTAAGGCATTCGTGAAGTATTTGCTTTCTACTTTACAATGCAGGGTATCTGCTTGGTTAAATTGAATTCAATTTAATCTCTACCGGGTTTAATTCCTCGCCCCTTGGGGCGAAGGCTGGTTGAAAACCGGCAGTCTGAAGAGCGCTTTTAATACCTCGCTGCTTGCGGCGGGGTGCTTTATTGCTTCTCCTATCTTTAGTTGCAGATCACATTTGCTTTTGGGGTTTGCAATCAAGGATAGGATTCGGAATCAAATTATATCTAACCAAAAATCAGAGAAAAAACTAAAAAGGCAATTTGACAAGCTTCATTGATCACACGTCAAATTGCCTATATTCCTAAAAATTTATCGTAGCAAATCTGCCGTTTGTTTTTTTCTTGCCCTAGAAACCATGCAAGCGCAATCCATTCTGCTGATTGGACTACCTACACTGTATTTAGTCAGTCCTGCAAAACGCTTGGAGACCCTATAAATATTGGAATTCATGC
>NZ_CADEGP010000035.1 GCF_902826915.1 uncultured Nitrosomonas sp. | reverse complement strand
TAGCCCTGTCTTCAACGGATTCATCACTGAGTCCACCGTGCCAGATTCCTACCAGTAACATCTTGAACAGCAGCAACCCGGGATAGCCAGGACGGCCTACGGCGTCATATGTGGAGGGGCACAATGTTCAGCGATTGCTTCTCTATCGGTTCCCAATCAATCAGGTAATCGATTTGATTAAGAAAGTTTCCTTTGCGGGTGCGGCGGGTGACATCAAGCTCTGAAAAACTCATATCAATTAACTCAACAATATGATTCAGAACATTATTACATCATCATCTGCACCTGAAAATGACTCTAACCGTGCAAAGTTCTTAGCATGCACTACACAGATTGACACTCCCACAAAACTGTACAGGATATGAAATTGATTCAGCTTTGATTGAAACGGATTGGAACCCTAGGGATAAAAATATCAGTAGAAAAAATATAAATAAATTAAGCGATTGCTTCTTAGATTGTTTCTTCTTACGACTGGAAAAACCACTTAACATGACATCCTTTCAACAACAATATGCTACGGGTTAATAAAATGTTTCAGCACATTCACAAAATATTATAGAGAAAGCTTGGCTACTATACTACTCAATGCGCTAACACAAAGAATTTTTTTGTGAATATGGAGAAAAATATAAAAGGCAGCGATTGTAAAGTTTTTTCTTACAACTTGCAATATTCCATCTCCGGCTTCTTCCCTAGAGACCTTAAGTCTAGGACTAATCAGCTATCGAGCAATCACCCACTTACTGCGAATCAATTTCCCCGCAACTTAATCCCCAATAATTTTATTTTGCGATAAAGGTGCGTACGCTCTAACCCAGCTCGATCCGCCACGCGCGTCATATTCCCATTTTCTTGATCAATCAATCTCTCAAAGTAAGTTTTTTCGAATAAATCACGCGCTTCGCGCAATGAAAGATCAAGAGGAATTTCCGGAGCAACCGATGTGGAAGACGATTCCGGAAAAACCATTGCCTGCTGCACCGCTTCGACTGAAATTTCATCACCGGTAGATGTTAATGCCAATGAATGGACCACACCCGTTAGTTGCGTAAGATTTCCCGGCCAGTCATAATTGCGCAGGCAATTCAGCGCAGCGGTAGTAAACTGCAATGTTGATGAAGCCTCACCTGATTCAACAAAGCGCGATAAAATTTGATTAGCTAATTCAGGGATATCTTCCCGATGCGCTCTCAACGCAGGAATACCAATACTTAAACCACTTAATACTTCATATAACTTGGGATGATAAGCGCCTTGCGCAGTTAATTCTGCTATTGGGTGCGATGTCGCACAAACCAGCCGTACATTATATTTTTCCAGTTTATTTAGTAACAGCAACAAACCCTTTTGTGCTAATTTGCTGATTTCACCCACCTCCTTGAGAAATAATAAACCATCACGTGCAGGCTCTAATAAGTCTAGTGGTGATTCTGCCAATAAAGTCAATGTCTCGGGTTCTACCCACGGTGTATTGGGGCGATGCATAAAGCGAGCGCATATTTCGGCCCCTGCACCAGGCTCTCCCATCAGTAGCACAGGTGCTTTCAGATTGACTACTTGCTCCAATCTTTTCCGCAGATCTGCAATCAAATTACCTTTGCCCAAGCTAGCCAGAGAAAGCGCTGATTGCTGTTTACTTTGCCCACCTCGCAACGCTTTGCTAACGGTACTTAACAATTTTTGCAGTGGTATCGGTTTTTCCAGATAACTAAATGCACCAATACGCGTCGCTTCAACTGCTGTATCAATAGTGCCGTGCCCCGACATCATGATCACTGGCATCGTCAACATTCCATTACTAACCCATTCTTTTAGCAAAGTAATACCGTCAGTATCAGGCATCCAGATATCCAGCAAAACCAAATCAGGGCGCGTCTGATCCCGCCAGATACGCGCTTGTTCAGCGTTTTCTGCCAACGCCACACGATATCCTTCATCACGCAAAATTTCTGACAGCAATTCGCGTATACCAATTTCGTCATCAACGATGAGTATTGTATTGTTTGTTATCATCTAGAATTCTCTCCACGACTGAGATTCAATCAGCTAGTTTACGGCTAACGTAAAAGTTCATGCACACTTTTGGATTCGGAGTTTATGATTAACGAGCACCAACACATGGAATATCCTGCTCGCCTTTTCTATATTTACAGACTCGATAATTTAGTTTAATGTCAATCTGTTATTTCCTACAGCTTTATTTTTTTCCACCGCAGGCAGGATGATTGAAATTTGCACACCATGCGGCTTCATATTTTCAATATGAATAAACCCATCATGTTCTTCAATAATCTTCTTGACAATAGGTAAACCCAAGCCTGTACCCTTCAGTTTAGTCGTAACATAGGGCTCAAAAACACGCGCTCTGATTTCTTCCGAAAAGCCGCAGCCATTATCACGTACACTTAGCTGCACACCTCCGTGCACTGTTTCGGTTTTTACTTCTATCACGGGTTTCAAAGCATCGATTAACGCATCCTGTGCATTCTGCAATAAATTATGCAGTACTTGGCGTAATTGCGCAGAATCTCCCCTAACCTCCGACAATTCTTCTGCCAATTCTTGTGTGATTTGTATGTGCTTACTATTTTCAGCCGCCATACTTCCAGTTTCATAGAGCGACAGCACTTCACGAACCAGCTGGTTAAAATCTAACGGCCGCAATTCCAGTTCAGGAGTACGTGCATATTGATTGAACTCATTGACCATTTTCTTTAGCGCCTCGACTTGATTAACAATGGTTTCAGTTGAGCGCTTTAATATTTTGGCATCTTCTTCGTCGAGTTTATTAATTAACCTATGCTGCACCCGCTCCGCAGAGAGTTGAATCGGCGTCAACGGATTTTTAATTTCGTGTGCAAGACGCCGCGCTACTTCGCCCCAAGCTACAGCACGCTGCACCTGGAGTAAACTAGTAATGTCGTCAAAAACCACCACACCGCCGCCGCCCGATAACTTAGGTAGTCGCGTACCCCGCAACAACAAAACCTGGTTACGGCCATCTTCCGAGCGTGTTAGTTGGCGCTGCCAAACACCTGCCTCTTCTGAATTAAAACCCGTTCTAATTTCAGCAATTAACGTATCCAATTGCGGCTCATTGGTTACACACCCTTCAATAATTGAACCATCCAAACTGATTAAAGGTGTTTGAAGTATTTGCTCTGCACTACGGTTTGCTTTAGATAAAGCCAATTGATCATCGAATACTAATACACCGGATGAAAGATTTGCCAGGATACTTTCCAGATGTGCCCGAGCACTTTCTACTTCCTGCTGATTATGCTGCGCAACTGCTTGCGCCTCCTGCAATTGCTGCGTCATCAAATTAAATGATTCCGTCAATACACCCAATTCATCGCTACTTTGAACCAGATGGCGGCGGCTGTAATCACCCTGCGCAATAGCGCGCGTCCCTTCAGCTAACATACCGAGTGGAGCACTTAACTTCTCACTAAGCAATGATGCCGTTGCCAGCGCTGAAAATAATGATAATAACAATGCCAACGTCAATGTCACACTATACAATCGCGTTAATCCGTGGCGAGACAATGTAAGCTCCTGGTAATCTCGAAACCCGGCCTGCACTCGCTCAGCATCTTTGGCCAACTGCGCGGGAACCGGCTGCAATAACTGCAGAACCCGGATATCTTCCTTCAAGCTCAATACATTGACAGGCACAACCACACGCAAATACAAGCCTTTATCAGCTAACGATTCAACCGCACTGTAGGCTTTCTGGATCCTTATATGCCGCATTACCATCGTGTTCGGCTTTTCTAGAAATAACGCCAGATTACTTTCGCTTGAGAATGCGATCACCTTGCCATCCTGGCTAAATAAAGTCGATTCTTCCACCTGAGATTGTAACAATAATTCGTTGAGCACCAGCAGAGGCGGATTAGATGTTCCAGCTAACATCAACGCTGTAGCTTGTGCTTTTTTTTGCAGCTCCTCCAACAAGTTATCCAGCATAGTCTGGCCAAGACTCAATCCTCCCTCCAAGGCGCGATCCACTTTCACATCAAACCAGGATTCAATACTTTTCTCAAGGAATTGAACTGACACAGCATAAACCAAAGCACCAGGAAGTATGGCCATCAGTGAAAAAACCAGCATTAATCGTAACGCCAGCTTAGATCCAAACACACCTGATTTAAGTCTACGCCTGAATCGCCACAACAATATTGCAACGATTGCCATGAGAAAAAGTACAAAAGCCGCATTTATAACCAATAGCAAGCGGTACTTACGCTCAAAAAACTCCGTATTGGCACCTGCTGTAGCAAGCAAAAACAACATGACTGCCCCCACACCTGCGCCAATAATGAGTACATATTTCATTACTGACCCTTCATTTGGAAGGATTGCCCCGGTGTAGGTAACTTCATGCTCCACTCCAACTTGTCTGAACTCAAATTCCATCGACTGGAACCAAAGGCCTCGACCTGAAATGGCTTGGGCATACGTGTCAGATCGAGCCATATACGCAGTGACGCGATATAATCCGTGTCCTGCTTTAATTCTGATTTAACCGTCAAGGTAAAATCATGCAATCGACCCATAACCTGCAATGCTTCAGTGAGCGTGTTAAAGCTCTGTGAGAACGAAGCGTGATTTAAATGATACTGTCGCGTCAGTGCATAATATCTCAATCCGACTCTGTACTTGCCGCGCACTACCTCGTCGTCCAGCCAATACCAGCGCTCATCAACCAAACTGAATCTGAATACAAAGTAAAGTACAATACCTTTCTCAAGCGCCTGTTCCAACGTCGGGTTAAGCGCAATTTCAGAATCTACGCTGATTTCATAACCTCCACCCGCTGCTGCTAAATTGACACTCTTTATCCGGATACCCTCCGCCTGTACAGTAGCTGCTGACAACAGCAAAATCAACCATAAGAAAGCCAAACTGGCATACGATATCTTCACTCGATCCATATACCGATCAGTTTTTTTGCAGCAAGGTATAAAAGAAGCCGTCATGTTGAGTATCAGGTAACAGTTGTCCATCAACCATCGCCGCCACAGAAATCGGTAATTGGCACGCATCAGAGTGATGTTTAAGAAATCTCTCCATTTGCATTGTATTTTCTTCCGCGAAGATAGAACAAGTCACATAAAGCAACTTACCATCCTTCCTTAGGGTTTCCCACAATGCATCAAGAATTGCTTGTTGATATACAGCAAACTTAGCCAAATCACTCTCGCGCCGGAGCCATTTAATATCAGGATGTCGGCATACCACGCCCGATGCAGAACACGGCACATCAGCCAAAATTCGATCATAGGGTTGCTTATCCCACCATTCATCAGGATTCGCCGCATCACCGCAAATTAATCGCTCTGATGTCATCCTCAAACGCTCAAGATTTTGCTGCACCTGGATCAGCCTCTCTGGATCATTATCCAATATCGACAGCGATATATTCGCCAACTCCAGCAAATGCGTGCTTTTACCTCCGGGAGCAGCGCAAGCATCCAACACCCGCATGCCATCATGCACATCGAGCAGTGGCGCAGCAAGTTGTGCACCTGCATCTTGCACAGTCACCAATCCCATTGCAAAACCCGGCAGAGATTCCACCCTAAGCGGCTGACTCAATTGAAGTGCACCTGGCCATAATAATTCAGCCTGAATCCCATTTTCTGCCAACAAATCGCGGTAATCCTCCACGCTGATCTTTCGCCGATTAACCCGCAGAGTCATTGGGGGGCGTTTGTTATTTGCTCTCAGTATAGCTGCAAAATTTTCCGGATATTGCCAACGCAACTTATTGACCCACCACTGCGGATGCGAATAACGCCCAACTTCTTTTTCAGCAGCTTGTCTCAATAAATTTTCCTGTTGCCGGATAAAATTGCGTAACACCGCATTGACCAATCCTTGCATTCCGCTACCCTTCACTAAGCAACGTGAAGCTGAGACTGCCTGATCTACCACAGTGTGCGACAACACCCGGCTATATTGCAATTGATATAAACTTACCAGCAGCAGATGATACAAACTTTTATCGCGTAACGGCTTCTTCAGTAAGAGCTCTAGGATTGCTCCCAGTTGCCCATAGAAACGCAACACTCCGTAACTTAAATCCTGAATGGCACCTCTCTGCTGCTTCGACAACGAAGATTCCACACGCCAAACATCCTGCAACACCTCGGTCAGGCTTGCTCCAGCTAGCACCTTACCCACTATAGAAGCCGCAGCAAGTTGCGTTTTGATCATACTCTATGAATAATTAACCAAAGTAAAGCATTCACCCGGTTGAAAGTTATTGCCCGTCAGAAAATCCGCCACATTCATCTTTTTCCCACCCGGTTTCTGTAACATTTCCACTTGTAACAGGCCAAAGCCGCATGTTACTGATATACCGTCTCGATTTGCCGCAACAATTTCACCTGGTTGTCCGGGTTCTCCCGCCACTATTTTTGCCTGCCAAATCTTCAAAACCATTCCTTGGAAAGATGTATAGGCTCCCGGAGTTGGATTAAACGCACGTACCACCCGATCTATCTGCTCAGCTGGAAGCCGCCAGTTAATTTCAGCTTCTGCCTTAGTTATTTTAGTGGCATAGCAAGCTTGTTCCTCATTCTGAGCAACTGGAACAAGCTTTCCTTGCTGCAGCTGAACCAAGGTTTCAACAATACTCAAAGCACCTAATAGACTCAACCTGTCATGCAGTGATTGCGTGGTATCGTCCGGCGCGATCTTCATTTCGTGTTTCAGTAAAATGTTACCCGTATCGAGCCCTGCATCCATTTGCATGATTGTAATACCAGTTTCATCATCACCAGCCAGAAGCGCCCGTTGAATCGGCGCGGCGCCACGCCAGCGTGGCAAAATCGAAGCGTGAATATTTAAACAGCCATGGCGAGGAACATCTAACACTGCTTGTGGCAAAATCAATCCATACGCCGCGACGATCATCACATCCGCATGTAGCGCCTCTAATTGTGCTTGTATTTCAGGCGTTTTAAGTGTCGGTGGCTGCAGTATCGCAAGATCATGCTGCTGAGCCAACAACTTGACTGCACTCGCAACCGTTTTCATCCCTCTTCCGGCCGGCCGGTCTGGTTGGGTTAAAACCATCGCAATCTGATGTCCCGCATGGATCAATCCTTCCAATGCAGCAGCAGCAAAAACAGGGGTTCCGGCAAAAATAATTTTCATGTAAGTTTCCGCGCTTACATTGTACTACGCAGTTTTTTCTTTAATCTTGCCAAAGTGCGTGCTTGTTTAAGCCGGGACCAATATTCAACAAACACTTTACCCGCCAAATGATCCATCTCATGCTGAATACACACCGCCAGCAATCCATCGGCATCCAAAACGAATGGTTCACCTTGAGCATTTAAAGCTTTAACCGTAACAAGCTCAGCACGCTGCACTTTTCCATAAATACCTGGTACTGACAGGCAGCCTTCTTCAAAATCAGATATACCACTGCTCGCAATGATTTCAGGATTAATCAAAACGAGCAATTCATCCCGCGCCTCTGAAGTGTCAATAACGATAACGCGCTCATGTACATCCACTTGTGTTGCGGCTAACCCTATCCCAGGTGCAGCATACATAGTTTCTGCCATATCATCTATCAGCGCACGGATTTTATCAGTGACTTGCGCAACAGGAATCGCTACAGTATGTAGTTTTTCGTCAGGGTATTGTAATATTTTTAAAATAGCCATGAAAAAATTATGTAGATAAATAAACTCAATGCCGCATTTAGACCGTATCATTAGTCAATTATTCTGCAAGTTAATAACTTAACGGGGATCGTCCATGCGAAAGCCTATTATAGCTATGATTTTATTCCTGAGTCTGCTTTCTATTCCACCAGTCAATGCTGAGAATAACTTATTACGAAGCGATACTCCCTATCGTCATGTCGTTGTGCCAGGCGATACGCTATGGGGGATTGCTTCCAGATTTCTTAACGACCCTTGGCGTTGGCCTGAAATCTGGGGACTCAATCGTGAACAGGTAAAAAATCCTCACAGAATCTATCCCGGTGATATTGTAGTACTGAGAAAAACACCCTACGGACTTCGATTGAGCCTCGAGGATAATGAAGATGAAATTAGGACGGTCAAATTATCTCCAAAGATTCGCTCGGAACTATCAGATGATGCTGCCATACCCAGTATCCCAGCCGCTGCCATCGAGCCTTTTCTCAGTCAACCGCTAGTTATTGAAAAAGATGGTCTCGACAATGCACCCTATATCTTAGGCTCCAGCGACAATCGAGTTGTTCTAAGTACAGGCAATACAGCTTATATCAGTGGATTACCAAAAGATAAAGGTTCGACATGGCAAATTTTCCGTCCTGGCAAAACGTTAAAAGATCCCGATCAAAAAGACCAGATTCTCGGCTACGAAGCAACTTACTTAGGCAACGCCAAAGCTACTGTATTTGCCGATGTTAGCACAGTCACTATCACGCGGGCCGCGGAAGAAATCCTGAATGGAGATCGTTTGGTTCCCGCACCTGATAACATATTCAATAACTACGCACCCCATGCGCCAGATTTTCCAATCAATGGACGAATCATTTCAGTCTATGGTGGTGTCACCGAAATTGGCAAAGGCGCCATCGTTACCTTGAATAAAGGTGAGTTGGATGGCTTGGAGATGGGGCATGTGCTTGCTATTTTCCGAACAAGCCAAGCTAAATCTCTGACAGGGGAAACGGTACAATTGCCTGATGAAAGAACGGGGTTGGCATTCGTATTTCGCGTTTTTGACAAAATATCTTACGCGCTGGTCGTTCAAAGCACACATTCCATTAAAATACTGGATGCAGTCAAAACACCTTGAAATAATAGCTGCACATTCATGAAATATGCATCTGATATTGAATCATGGCTAAGTCTTCATCTGATTGACGGTTTGGGCGGCGAATCTATCCGTCGGCTTTTGATTGCTTTTGGCAACCCTGCAGCAATCCTTTCGGCGCATGTCACAGCGCTTGAACGCATTGTAAAAAAAACAACGGCTCATCGCATTAAACAAGGCGCCGAACACGATAATATTATAAATGCACTTAAATGGCTGGAAGATCCTATTAACGCAGTCATTACTTTGGCTGATTCCGATTACCCGGCACAATTGCTCAATATTGCGGACCCTCCTCCATTACTTTATTTTAAAGGCCGACGCGAACTTCTCCAGCAGCCTGCTTTGGCAGTTGTTGGAAGCCGTAACGCAACGCCGCAAGGTTTATCCAATGCAGAGGCATTTTCAGAAGCCGCGAGCAATGCCGGGCTTTGTATTATCAGCGGCATGGCGCTTGGCATAGATACTGCCGCTCACCATGGCGGCTTGCGTGGCTCTGCCGCCAGCATAGCCATTGTAGGAACAGGATTAGATATTGTTTATCCAGCAAAAAATCACCCTTTAGCTCATAAACTCGCGAAAGAAGGTGCGCTAATTTCTGAATTTCCCTTGGGCACACCCGCCATAGGCCGGAATTTTCCGCGCAGAAACCGCATCATCAGTGGCATGACCCAGGGCTGCCTAGTAGTAGAAGCTGCATTGCAAAGCGGTTCATTGATTACAGCACGCCAAGCTCTAGAACAGGGTCGCGAAGTAATGGCAATTCCAGGATCTATCCATTCCCCTCTTTCAAAAGGCTGTCATGCATTAATCAAGCAAGGTGCAAAATTGGTTGAAAATACACAAGATATTTTAGATGAATTAAGTCATCTGGCATTAATCGATGCCGCACCTGTCAGAAAAAAAGAATTCACCAGCGCGCAATCAACAGAAAACTCTCTTTTACTCAAATACCTAGGTTACGATACCGTCAATATTGATACTTTGTGCGCACGTAGCGGCTTGACTGCTGAGGTTGTATCAGCCATGCTATTAACACTTGAGCTTGACGGTCAAATCAGCAGTCTACCAGGAGGGTGGTATCAACGAATTGAATGACATTTGATGCCATTAACTAAAACCGTTCATCTGCAAACAGATTCGCATTTATAGACACAATTATGTTCGATATACTCGTTTATTTATTTGAAAATTATTTTGATTCAGGAAGCTACCCTGACTCTGCAACACTGACACGCAAACTCACCATGGCTGGATTTGCCGACGAGGATATTAGCGAAACACTTAGTTGGCTCTCTGAACTTGAGCGCCATGACATTGGTAATTACCCAGCCAGCTTTGCCAGGAACAATTCCTTCCGATGCTTTACCGAATATGAAATAGAGAAAATTGATACTGAAGGGCGAGGATTTATTTTATTTCTGGAACAAGCCGGCATTATTAATCCGCTGCAACGAGAGTTATTAATTGATCGCGTACTGATGATGCATGAAAACTCACCCAGTCTTGAAAAAATTA
The DNA here is from genome assembly GCF_902826915.1 of uncultured Nitrosomonas sp. Taxonomy (GTDB): domain Bacteria; phylum Pseudomonadota; class Gammaproteobacteria; order Burkholderiales; family Nitrosomonadaceae; genus Nitrosomonas. Next base: position 20,130 of record NZ_CADEGP010000035.1, on the reverse strand, counting down.
AACTGATTGTTTTGACAGAACTATGGATCCAGAACCAGCTTACTGACGATACCATACTGGAAAAATTATTAATTGTCAGTGACTCTCATTATCGTCATTAAAACTAAATCGCATTCTTTTTATACCCAATAACCGCTTGAGTAAATGCAGCAAACACACTCATCCAGTAAGCTTGATTCATATTTCACAGTTATCAATAATCATGCGCGACAATATAGAGCCAGCAAATTATTTTTCTCGGAAAATTCATGGGTAAATCTCTAATCATTGCTGAAAAGCCCTCAGTAGCAGCAGATATCGCGCGAGCGCTGGGCAACTTCACCAAAAATACTGATTTTTTCGAGAGTGATCAATACATCATATCTTCAGCAGTAGGTCATTTACTCGAGCTAGTTATCCCTGAAGAATATGAAGTAAAGCGTGGTAAGTGGAGTTTTACAAATTTGCCCGTGATTCCTCCGCATTTTGATTTGAATCCGATAGAGAAAACATCCTCACGTCTGAAGCTACTGAGCAAGCTTATCAAACGTAAAGACGTCGATTCATTGATAAACGCTTGCGACGCCGGCCGCGAAGGCGAGTTGATTTTTTATTACATTCTGCGCCATGTCGGCACCAACAAACCTGTAAAACGCCTTTGGTTGCAGTCCATGACACCCGATGCGATTCGTCAAGGCTTTACCAAACTAATGGACAGTGACGAAGTCAAGTCGCTTGCGGAAGCCGCTGTCAGCCGCTCAGAATCAGACTGGATAGTCGGAATTAATGGTACGCGTGCCATGACTGCCTTTAACTCGCAGGAAGGGGGATTTCATAAAACCACGGTTGGGCGGGTACAAACTCCCACCTTGGCAATTCTTGTTGAACGCGAAGAAAAAATAAAAAAATTCCGCCCACAAGATTACTGGGAAATTCACGCTACATTTACAGCCAGTAGCGGCAATTATGCCGGTAAATGGTTTGATGAGAAATTCGTCAAGGATAAAATCAATCAGGAGTCAAAGCCGGAAAGACTTTGGGAGCAAAAAAAAGCAGAAATTATCCGTGACAAATGTCAGGGAAAATCTGGTCATGCTGAAGAAGAAAGCAAGCCCAGCAAAGAAATCTGTCCATTACTTTATGATTTGACTAGTTTGCAGCGTGACGCCAATAGCCGATTTGGTTTTTCAGCTAAAGCAACGCTCGGCCTGGCTCAAGCATTGTATGAAAAACACAAGGTGCTGACATATCCACGAACGGACTCACGCGCCCTACCGGAAGACTATATCGATACCGTTAAAGAAACTTTGCAGAATCTGGAAAGCACCGACTATGGTAAATTTTGCCAGCAAATTCTGGCATCAAACTGGGTTATTCCCAATAAGCGTATTTTCAACAACGCTAAAATCTCAGATCACTTTGCCATTATCCCGACTTCATTAAATCCAACAAAGTTAAATGAAGCGGAAGCGAAGCTTTACGATCTGGTTACAAAACGTTTCTTAGCCATCTTTTTTCCAGCCGCAGAATTTCTGGTCACCACTCGCATTACCCGGGTTGAAAATGAACCTTTTAAAACTGAAGGTAAAGTCATGGTAAATCCTGGCTGGCAGGCAGTATATGGAAAATCAATTAAGTTAGATAGTGCGGAAGATGACAGTACGCTCGTCGCTATTACTCCCGGTGAATCTGTCAATACAAAAACCATCAACATTATCGCAACTCAAACTCGCCCACCTGCGAGATTTAATGAGGCAACACTGCTTTCCGCCATGGAGAGCGCCGGAAAGCTCGTAGAAGATGAAGAGCTGCGCGCTGCGATGAGCGCAAAAGGTTTGGGTACGCCAGCAACCCGCGCTGCAATTATTGAAGGCTTGGTTTTCGAAAATTATATTCAGCGCGTTGGCCGTGAATTACATCCAACGGCAAAGGCCTCTTCATTAATTACGTTATTACGCGGCCTTAAAATTCCCGAACTTATCTCACCTGAATTAACAGGCAATTGGGAATTTCAGTTACGCCAGATTGAACAGGGTCATCTAAAACGCACTGCATTCATGGAGAAAATTGCCGAGATGACGCGGCATATTGTAGAACAAGCAAAGACTCATCGTGGCGAAACCATAGCAGGTGATTTCGCTGTCTTGAAATCCCCTTGTCCGAAGTGCGGTGACATCGTACATGAAACCTATAAAAAATTTCAATGCCAGAAGTGTGATTTTGCGCTTTGGAAAATTCTTGCTGGTCGCCAATTTGAAGTTGAAGAAATGGAAACATTGATTACTCAACGTGAAGTTGGTCCATTGCAAGGTTTCCGAAGCAAAATGGGACAATCGTTTAATGCCATCATCAGACTTACGGATACTCTGGAAATGAAATTCGATTTTGGTAACAATGATGAGAATCAAGAAGAAGTCGATTTTAGTGAGCAACTTTCGCTTGGCAAATGCCCAAAATGCAATCATGCAGTTTATGAACACGGCATGCAGTATGTTTGTGAAAAATCTGTCGGGCCAACTCGTACCTGCGATTTTAAAACCGGAAAAATTATTCTTACGCGTCCAATTGATCGTGCACAAATCACCAAATTACTGGAAACTGGAAAAACTGATTTATTAACAAAGTTCATTTCCAAAAAAGGAAGACCCTTTTCGGCTTATTTGGTCAGAAATCCTGATGGAAAAATAGGCTTCGAATTTGAACAAAAAGCTCCTAAAAAAACCACTGAAACAAAATCCAAAACAAAGCAGTCAAGAACTCGATCAACCGGTGATGTTACCTCTTAAACTAATAAAAGCCACCATCATTCAAGTTACCATTAACACTCGGGAGCCAATCACAAGAAACCCCGGGCATCAAGTGATTACCCGGATTTTCTGTCATGCTGGCACACGCTTCATAAATAAAAATTGAGAATATACTTGCCTACCCCGCTGGTAGCCATAATTATCATAATAAGTCCCCCTATAATGGCAGTGCCTTCTATAACGATCGATGCAAATGCTCCCGCTGTACTCTCAAACTCTTCATCACCCAACGTATTTCTTCGTTTCTCTCTGCGATCTTTCACCCACAATTGTAACCAGATGGCAAAAGGAATTGCCAATAAAGAGAACATCAAAACAATTTCTGCGTCTTCCATTTTATAAAACCTCTTTGTTTATTAAACATATAAATTTATCTTTTAGATTCTCGCAATAAATTACGATATCCGATAACATCACTTTTAAACTAAATGTCTCGCGTTAGCTGATTGCTTTTCATCCAGAATTTACCACGATAGATTACCTTAAACGAGATAGCATGATAAAGACTTTTCCAAAGGATACAAATTTGACCTGAGTAATACAAGAAAAATCAGCTAACTTACTCGATCAATAAAATTACGTCCTGAATGTTCTTATGAGATATCATTCTTCATTTTAATTGCGTATATCATGAAATGGCTTGATCTCCCATTAGCTAAGAAAGCTCAAGGCACAATACAGTTGCCCGGATCAAAAAGTATCTCCAACCGGATTCTATTGCTTGCCGCTCTCGCGCAAGGCATCACGCAGATTCATGATTTACTGACTTCTGACGATACGGCACATATGTTGGATGCACTTGCCCAATTGGGTGTTGCCGTCACTCAAACCGGAAAGAATGATTATCGCATTTGCGGTATAAATGAAACATTTCCAGTTACCAATGCAAACTTATTTCTCGGCAATGCCGGCACTGCTTTTAGACCACTGGTTGCAGTATTATCTTTAATGCATGGACATTATCGACTGTCGGGTGTACCTCGAATGCATGAGCGACCCATTGCGGATTTGGTTGATGCATTGCGACAATTGGGTGCAAATATCAATTATTTGGGCAACCCAGGCTTCCCTCCATTGGAAATTAAACCATCTACCCTGCATATCATCGACGATACGCATACTGTTACAGTAAAAGGCAATGTATCCAGCCAATTCCTCACGGGATTGTTGATGGCCTTACCATTAAGCGGAAAGAAATCCATCATTGAAGTAATTGGCACATTAATTTCCCAACCCTATATCGAATTAACGCTTGCGCAAATGCAACATTTTGGCGTTCAAGTGAAACACACCCGCTGGCAGCAATTTGTAATTCCGGCTCAACAAAAGTACCGTAGTCCAGGACACATATCCGTCGAAGGTGATGCTTCGTCAGCTTCATATTTTCTCGCAGCAGGTGCCATCGGTGATGGCCCAGTAAAAGTATATGGAGTGGGCCGAAACAGCGTACAAGGCGATATTCGCTTTGCTACAGCTCTAGAACAAATGGGAGCAAAAATATCCATGGGAGAAAACTGGATTGAAGCAAGTAGCGCAAGAAATGGTTACAACAGAAAACTTCTACACGCCATCGATTTGGATTGCAATCATATTCCCGATGCAGCCATGACACTCGCTGTAACCGCGTTATTCGCAGAAGGCGTAACCATGCTGCGCAACATTGCCAGCTGGCGCCTGAAAGAAACGGATCGTCTTGCAGCGATGTCCACTGAATTGAAAAAACTAGGTGCGATTGTTGAAGAGGGCGCGGATTACTTGCGCATTACCCCTCCCATTCATGGCTTGACCCCGAACGCGGCGATTGATACTTATGATGATCATCGCATGGCCATGTGTTTTTCACTGGCGTGTTTGGGTGCACCTGTGCGCATCAACGATCCTGATTGCGTGAACAAAACTTTCCCCGATTATTTTGAGAAATTATCACAAATTGTTCACTCTGAAATCAATTAATTTCACTGTATCGTCTTAACAAAACAACAAGATTCTTAATGAAAACTGAGAAAATTCCTGTTATCACAATTGATGGCCCGTCAGCATCCGGGAAGGGCACCGTTGCCCAATTAGTTGCCCAAAAGATTGGATTTCATTACCTTGATAGTGGCGCACTTTATCGCCTAGTTGCTTTAAAAACAACACTATCGCACGCTGACATCCACAATGCTGACCAACTTACAGAAATTGCCAAATGCTTGGATATTGTATTTAAAAATGAACAGATCTACCTTGATGGCGTCATCGTCACAGAAGATATCCGCGCAGAACAGTGCGGCTTACTAGCTTCCCAATTGGCTGCTTATCCACAAGTTCGAGCAGCGCTCACAGAACGCCAACGCGCATTCCGCCAATTACCTGGATTGGTTACCGATGGACGTGATATGGGGTCTGTTATCTTTCAAGACGCCACGCTAAAAATATTTTTAACAGCCAACGCAGAAGTGCGCGCACAAAGGAGATATAACCAGTTGAAAGAGAAAGGAATAAGTGCTAACATTGCGGACCTGTTGCATGACATCAAGAAACGGGATGAGCGTGACAGTAATCGTAGCATCGCTCCGCTAGAGCAAAGCGCTGATACACGATTATTGGACACTTCAGCGTTGACCATATCCCAGGCACAAGACGCCGTTCTCTCCTGGTATAATGAAATTGCGCATAAAGCCAGCGTTTGAATTTAGATAAAATTCTTCTTAACGTCCGAAAACGAAAAGAAGGATTATCTATTATTCAAATATTTTATCAACTAACCCAGTCCACTGGCACCAAGCCGGTCGGAATATCAATCAGGTATTTTTTATAATGACTACTGCTTCCACTGCAACCCAACAATCCTCCGAAAGTTTTGCCGCACTCTTTGAAGAAAGCCTTTCACGACAAGAAATGCGTATTGGTGAAGTAATTACCGCCGAAGTCGTTCGTGTTGACTACAATATTGTAATTGTAAATGCCGGACTTAAATCTGAAAGCTTTATTCCTGTCGAAGAATTTAAAAATGATCGTGGTGAGATTGAAGTTAAACCCGGCGATTTTATCAGTGTTGCCATAGAATCTCTTGAAGATGGCTACGGTGAAACCCGTCTTTCCCGTGACAAAGCTAAGCGCTTAACCGCATGGCATGATCTGGAACAGGCTATGGAAAGCGGAAAAATCGTGACTGGCATGGTTAACGGCAAGGTAAAAGGTGGCCTGACAGCAATGATTAATGGCATACGGGCATTTCTACCCGGCTCTCTTGTAGATATCCGTCCTGTTAAAGACACGACGCCTTATGAAAATAAGGAAATGGAATTCAAAGTCATCAAATTGGACCGAAAACGCAACAATGTGGTCGTTTCACGCCGTGCTGTACTAGAGGCGACACAAGGTGCAGATCGGGAAACCTTGTTATCTAATTTGCAAGAAGGCTCGGTGGTTCAGGGTGTCGTAAAAAATATTACGGATTATGGCGCATTTGTTGACCTGGGTGGCATTGACGGTCTACTGCATATTACCGACTTGGCATGGCGCCGGGTAAAACATCCCTCTGAAGTCGTCAACATCGGCGATGAAGTTACCGCCAAAGTGCTCAAGTTCGATCAAGAGAAGAATCGTGTTTCATTAGGGATGAAGCAGCTGAGCGAAGATCCATGGGTAGGTCTATCACGCCGTTATCCGGCACGTACTCGTTTGTTCGGGAAAGTAACCAACCTAACCGACTATGGTGCTTTTATTGAAATCGAACAAGGTATCGAAGGATTGGTTCATGTTTCAGAAATGGATTGGACCAACAAAAATGTTTATCCTTCGAAAATTGTGCAACTGGGCGATGAAGTTGAAGTCATGATTCTCGAGATCGACGAAGAACGTCGCCGCATCTCATTGGGCATGAAGCAATGCCAAACTAATCCATGGGAAGAATTCGCCGCGACTCATGATAAGAACGCCAAAGTGCGTGGTCAAATCAAATCTATCACCGACTTCGGTGTATTTATTGGACTGCCTGGAAATATCGATGGTCTTGTTCATCTATCGGATTTATCTTGGAATCAATCTGGTGAAGATGCCGTTCTTAATTATAAAAAAGGCGATGAAGTCGAAGCTATGATTTTATCAATTGATGTCGAACGCGAACGCATTTCATTAGGCATTAAACAAATGGAAGGCGATCCTTTCACCAGTTTTGTTGCCGAGAATGACAAGAACAGCATTGTTGCAGGCACGGTAAAGTCGATTGACCCGAAAGGTGCTGTCATAGCACTCGCTGATGATATCGAAGGTTATTTGCGAGCTTCCGAAGTATCGCGTGATCGCGTTGAAGATATTCGCACTTTCTTGAAGGAAGGCGATAAAGTTGAAACCATGATTATTAATGTTGATCGCAAAAACAGAACCATCAATCTTTCGATTAAAGCGAAAGATAAATCAGATGAGTCAAGCGCCATGCAGAAAATTAAAGCTCCAGCTAATGCTGGAACAACCAGCTTGGGCGCTTTACTGAAAGCAAAAATGGATAGTAAAAATACTGAGCAATAAGGACATTTCATGACGAAATCTGAATTAATTACTCGACTTGCTGCGCGATTCCCTCAACTGGTAGCAAAAGACGCAGAGCTGTCAGTTAAAACGATTATTGATGCAATGGCTAAAAGTTTGGCTGGTGGTCAGCGTATAGAAATACGTGGGTTTGGCAGTTTCGATTTGAACTATCGACCACCACGTATCGGACGCAATCCAAAGTCGGGTGAGAAGGTCAAAGTACCAGAAAAGTATGTACCGCACTTCAAAGCCGGAAAAGAAATGCGGGAACGCGTTGATTATACGGATAAGAAATAAACTTTCACCAATCGCAGAACACTTGCATCTTCTGTGCAGTGCACTTCAACCAATGAAGGTGCTGCACCACGGATGCGTTAAGTATTCATTTCTGCAACATTGGATCAATCTCTTATTTGAGTAAAGAAATATTAAGAACTCGGTTTATTTCGAGCTTATAATTTAACTACGTCTCCAATAACCTGTACGGACTATACTTATTATGATGAATCTAGTTGCTTGGCTTTTTCGTATTGTAGTCTTTGTAATTCTTGCAATCTTTGCATCCCAAAACTCACAACCTATTATGCTGCAATACACTATTGATCAATCTATCGAACTGCCTCTCAGTGTTGTGCTTTTGATATTCTTCACACTGGGTGCTTTTATTTCCATGATTTTCATTCGATGCCAATGTAGCACGGGCGATTAAACACCATTTCGCTTCATGCATGAGCCTTGCATCATCGTAGCACTGGATTTTTCCAGTGCCGAAAGTGCCTTACGGTTAGCCGATCAACTCGATCCTCGTTTATGCCGTCTTAAGGTCGGTAAAGAGCTTTTCACTGCAACGGGACCACAGCTGGTTGAGAAGCTTATGGTGAGGGGATTCGATATATTTCTTGATCTTAAATTTCACGATATTCCGAACACAGTTGCCAATGCTTGCAAGGCTGCTGCAAGTTTAGGTGTATGGATGGTGAACGTGCATGCTTTGGGAGGACGGAGCATGCTCAATGCTGCACGTGGAGCAATTGATCCTGGATCATCAACCAAACTTATCGCAGTAACTTTGCTCACCAGCATGAATCATGAGGATATCACCGATATTGGCTTACTGGGTGAGTCTGAACAAATTGTAGCACGCCTGACGCAGTTAACTTACGACTGCAATTTGGATGGCGTTGTTTGCTCTGCATTGGAAACCGCGCTGCTTCGTCAACAATTTGGCAATGAATTTTATTTAGTAACTCCAGGCATCCGTCTGCACCACGATAGTATCGATGACCAAAAAAGAGTATCGACACCGATGAAAGCAATTGCTGATGGCGCCAATTTTTTAGTTATTGGAAGACCGATATCACAAGCAAGCAATCCGCTTGAAAAGTGTATGGAAATATATAATGGAATGGGTATTTTTTTGTAGCATCTAAAAACTCTATTAAGAGTAGAACGTCAGGAGACCGCTTAATCCGTCATTCGCTTTTCACTTTGAACATCCCGTCCCAGTCTAATAGACCAATCAGAGATTCCGCTCAACCAGTAATAAATTTTACTTTCCATTTAGGAAAAACACTTGCGCTTTTGCAAAAACCTCAGAATACGAGTCAGCTGAAACTTCCTCCTCTCCGCTTATCGCTTGACTTTCTGTCGTTGTCGCAACTTCTGTGCAAATAAAAAACCCCCACATATTACTTGTGAGGGTTTTTTATTTTTAAACTTCAGTGTCTATTTCATACAAGTCACTGCAAAAACTAATTCAGATTTCTCGCTATTATTAAGCGATGGTTAGATCAGTCGTTGCAATTGTGCTGTCTGACAGGCCAACTACACCGGTCAACTGGATCAGCATATCACCTGCGCCTACACCGTCGGTTCCTTCTGATACAAACACATAACTATCAGTACCAAATTCAAATATTGCGAATTGCCCTGCTGCGGCCGCACCGGTTTGAATTGCAGCCTCAACAGCAGTAATTCTTTCAGCCAGTGTATCGTCAGCTGCGTTGAATGATGTTACAACACCTTCAGCGCCGATTGTTGCTACACCTGCAGCACCAGAGCCACCCGCAACGATCGACCAGTTAGCACCGCCAGTAAGCGCAAGAATATCAGAACCTGCAGCAAAATCAGTAATGCTATCTGCCCTATTCGACAATGCATTGGCAGTGGCTGCAGTGAAGTCTGCAGTTTCGTCGAAGTTGAAAGTATCAGCACCATCGCCACCCGTTAGAGCATCTATGCCTGTTCCGCCAGTGATAGTGTCGTCACCTGCGCCTGCACTGATGATATCGCCAAAGATAGTACCGGTTAATGTATCAGTACCACTATTTGAGGTAATAGTCACACCCTGTGTACCATTGAAAGCAGAGGCATCCACTATAATGTTACCTGTTGCTGTTGATGCATCGACATCTGATAGTGCCGTGGTAGCTGCATTAACTGTATAAGAAACTTGCTTATCGCCACTAATATTGACGGTTGAGATATTAGCACTATGGCCCGCTGTTCCACCTGCCAAATTAATCACATACCCTTCATTGCCATCATCATCTGAGTCAGGATTTGAATCAGTGTCACTATCGTTTGCAACAACATTAACAATATTGATACCTTCCAGATCTAACTGTACGGTATAGGAAGTATCGTTAGCCGTCAGATCTGCATTCAGCATTACATTCAGCGTATCGTCATTGGTGCCAGCTCCCGTTGCTCCGGTCATGCCGATGATGTAATCGTTACCGGTATTAGATGCGCTCTGGAATTCCAGAGTTGCACCACTGCTAAAACCAGTGATGGTACGATCAGCACCAATTGCATTCACTGCAAATTGAATGTAGTTATACCCCAGGTTGTCAATCTCCAGATCGGCACCAAGTGCATCAGTAATACGCAGTTGTTCAAAACCAGTGATTTTAGCCAACACAGCGAGATCAGGTGCATCACCATCGTCCAGAAGCGCAGCTTCCGCACTGGCAATTCCCAATGTATCAGTACCTTCGCCACCTGTCAGCGTGTCTGCAGTTGTTGTTTCACCCGCAGCATCCGCCGTGATCAGAGTATCATCACCTGCGCCGAGGTCTATGGTGTAATTAACAGCGGCAATAGCGGTAATGCTGTCATCTCCACTACCTGTGGTAACAGTTGTATTACCTGCACTTGCACCAAGATCTGCGGTCAGACTACCCGTCAATGCTGATGCAGCTAAAGTAGTTACTGTGGTTTCGCCGGTTAATGACAATTGCAGATCTTGATTACCCGTCACATTAACGGTAGCAACACTGCCACTAGATGACAGTGCAACAAAGCTCGCGCTGCCGATAGCAGCTAGATTAACCGTGGTCAATGCGTTACCGTTATAGTTAACCGCAACATTTGCTGTGGTGCCTAATCCACTTACACTCAGATTACCGCTTGTTGCCGCAGCATCATTTTCAATCGTGATAGCTTCACCATTCGCCATGTTCTTAAGTGCAGTGGAAACGCCCGCACCCACAATGTAGGTCTGAGCAGTAGTAGCATTATCCAAGGTAACTTTAGTCGCACTGGAACTTGATGTATCAAAACCAGTCGGTGAATTGACCAGCGCGAGATTTTCAACAGAAGTTGTTGCGCCAATATCATCTAAAGCTGCGGCAGCGAATACTGTCAGTGTATCGGTACCGTCACCGCCATTGATCTGGTCAGCAGCAGAAACAGTTCCAGCATCACCGATAAATCCATCGTCACCGGTAGTTCCGTTAAGGACATCGATACCATCGGTAAACACAAACACCTGTCCATTTGATCCTGATTCCGCCAGCACTTGATCAACATCAGTTTGTGTATAAGGCGCTGTTCCTTCAACAGTGCGTAAAACATTTTGCAGGGAAGTCAGATCGCTGGAAGATGTTGTGCTAGAGAAAGCTTCAGCAACCAATGCCTTATTTGCCAGTAATGTGGCCGCCTCGGTAAATTCTTCTGGTGGATTATTTGACAAGAAAGTGACCGCATCAAAAACAATTCTTCCAAATCCAACACCGGCATCAATCTGTGTCGTGAAATAGTTCTCAGCTTGTGAAGCTGCACTGCCTTCAACGCCATCAGCCGTTAAACCAAAATTTCCCATCAACACCGCAACTTGCGAAGCAGTTGTCACTTTACCGCCCATAATATCGTTGGTAAAAAGCGGCAGGACAGCTAATTCATCAGCTAATTGACTGGTCGTCCCTCCATTTTCTATATAATTTGCCAGAATTGTTAAATTACTACCGCCTGGTGCCGCATTGAACAAACCTGCAACAATCTTCAGAATTTCAGTTTGTTGTGTACTCGTTATAGCCATGGGAGCTCCCTTGTTATAAAAATTAAAAATAAATACTAAAGTAAATTACTTGCAAGTTTTTCACTTTTCACTTTGTCTCTATGTAACTTCTGCGCAACTCACATTTTCCTAGCAGAAAATACCACAAAAGCCAAGTTAAAGTCCATTCTGCCCAAAACAAAACCTCTTTGCAAGTTTGTAACCGAAGTTTTCATGGGGCGTGTTGCTTAATTACAACATTATAACGCTATTGATTTGCACTGTTATTCTGATAAGCAGGACAAGAGTACGTTTATTCCCACGATTCATCTGCGCAGGAGTGTGTTTTATTGCAACGATACCAGATTTGACACAGATAGCTGTCGCCTAAACAATGCAATGTATGGACTGCCAGACACAATCAAAAGTTTAAGCAATCGGATAAGATAACAAGAACGCTGTATCTATACAGATGAAAAGTGAACCAATCTTTTCCTACTCATTAATTTTCACTTATTTATCTGCGATAATACACTATTCAACATTCCAAGTTTGGCTTCTTGCACTTGTTTAATATCACATTTCTAAATAACTTCCGCAGCTTATGGTTGTACGCCCCGCTCATACTGCGAATGATTAGGTGCGAAATGATTCGTCGATATCAAAACTCATTCCTGGAATTATTAAAGGCCCTTATCAATCCTATCCTGATCTTGTCGATATACACACTTGTTCTCAGCGTCGTGCTTACAGTGCGATTGAACCCCCAACACCATGATAAATTTGCTTTTGCCTTGTTATTATTTATTGGATTAATCCTGTTTAATTTATTCTCTGAATGTCTTTCTCGTTCATCCGGATTGATACTTTCAAGCGTAAACCATGTCAAGAAAGCTATTTTTCCCCGGGCAATCCTAGTCACTTGGACCGACCTGAGCTGGTTTAATAAAATGCGCAGAGGACTTGCAGATGTCCTTTAATGTTTCGGACCAAGAACCAGCCATTAACGTTGCAAAACTGTCTAAATGTTATCAGTTGTACCAACATCCCAAAGATCGTTTAAAGCAATTTTTATGGCCGCACAGATGGTGGGGTTCACGTCAATATTATCGCGAACTGTGGGCATTAAACGATATCGATTTAACGATAATGCCTGGGGAAGTCGTGGGTATCGTAGGTCAAAACGGTTCTGGAAAATCAACACTGCTGCAATTGGTTTGTGGCACTTCAACACCTACATGCGGTGAAGTGCAGGTGAATGGCCGTATTGCTGCTTTATTAGAACTCGGCGCCGGTTTCAACCCAGAGTTTACCGGACGCGAGAATGTCTTAATGAGCGCAGCGATCATGGGGTTAACTCAAGCAGAAATTGCTGAGCGTATTGAACAAATCATCGATTTCTCAGGTGTTCGTGATTTTATTGATCAGCCAGTAAAAACATATTCCAGCGGTATGTATGTGCGCCTGGCGTTCTCTGTTGCCATTAATGTCGACCCGGATATTCTTATTATTGATGAAGCTTTATCAGTAGGGGATGGCGCATTTGCCCGCAAATCATTCACCCGCATCATGCAAATGCGTGATGCGGGAAAAACAATCTTGTTTTGCTCACACTCGCTGTTTCAGGTTGAATCTTTATGCGCTCGTGCAATCTGGCTCAACCAGGGCAAGATGGTCTCAGATGGAGAATCCGCCCAAGTAGTATCTGCCTATCAGGCATTTCTGGATCTAGGCACAACTGACTCAACAGTAGAAGCACATTTTACAAGTAAGAATGCCCCGGCACAGGACAAGAAGCACCCATCCGGCAATGCGCATCTGGGAAAAGTCCAGTTAATAGCGAATGATGCCTATACGCCGCAAACTGATATCACCAGTGGCCAATCCAATATCCTGATAAACATAAGCTTTGTTTCGGACCCCTCACTCCCGTGCCCGAATATCGCAATGACCCTGAATACCAAAGATGGCCGAATCATCACCAGCACAGCCACATGGGAAGATCAATTCGTGATCCAAAGATCACCCGGAGGATCAGGACAAATTTGTCTCAGATTGAAACAATTACCACTCCTCAAAGGAGAATATCTGGTAAATATCTATTTATTGTGTGAACGTGGCTTACATCTGTATGATTCAGCAGAAGCAATTGCAACCATACAAGTAAAACAGGTAGGACGCTTGCAAGGATATTTTTCAATTCCTCACCAATGGGAAAATACGATTATCATTCAGAATGACTAAATCTACCAATCACAGTTCAATACAAAGCACTCAACATTATCGCCAGGCCACTCATGTTGCCGCTTCAATGACAAACATTTCGCCCTCTCCTTTTGAATCTCTGGCGTTTCCATTCAATATATACGCTCATGCGTTACACCTACATGAGGGCATGGCTTCTGATTTGCATTTCGGCTTGTTTCAAAATGACAAAACTAGCATGCGAACAGCGCAGCAATCAACCCATGAACTGCTACTATCAAAGTTACCGTCACTTCCTTGCCGCATTCTGGAAGTAGGGATTGGTTCAGGAACTACCCTATCTATGCTCAGCCAGCTCGGTTACGACATCTGTGGCATCGCTCTCGATACGCAAACAATCACGCACATCAACAAGAATCTGGAACCCAAAGTTTCTGCCAGTTATTCATCACTGGAAGCTTTTAATGCCAGATCAGATAGCTTCGATATTGTTTTATTTAAGGAATCTGCGCAATACATTGATCAGCTTGTAATTTTTAATAAAGCGTTGGATCTGTTGTCGCCATCAGGGCAGTTGATCATCATGGGCGAATTCACACTGAAGCGCGATGCAACAAACTCGGAAAATCTCCATTCACTCGCAAACATGATCGCGCTGACTGAGCGATCTGGGTTTGAGTTGATTGAAAATTTGGATTTATCCGTCTTAGCGGCACCAACACTCGACTATCTGTTACAAGCCATCTCAACATATCGGCAAAGACTAATCAAGGATCTTTTCCTTAACCCTGAACAACTAACACAGCTCGAGCAATCTAATCGAATCAATCGGGAAAAATACACCAAAGGACAAAATGGATATGCTTTGCTACGTTTCAGGAAAAAAACAACGCCTCAATGGCGGCTGCAATTACTAAAAGAAAATCAGCAACATGAAATGTTTGACTTGTTTAAAAAAACATTCCATCACACCATGACACCCGCTGTCTGGCAATGGAAGTATGGTTCAAATTCAAATCAAAAGCTGGGTGTATGGCGGAAAGACAAGCTGATTGCCCACTATGGCGGTATTGCTCGGCAGATTCTATTCTTTGGGCAACCACAAACAGCGGTACAGATCGCGGATGTCATGGTTGATACCAATGAACGAGGAATACTCACCAGAAAAGGACCTTTTTTCCTGATGACAGCAACTTTTCTGGAGCATTACATTGGATATGGCAAACCTTATCTAATCGGCTTTGGATTCCCGAACGAGCGACACATGAAGCTTGCGGAGCGGCACGGATTGTACGGAGAAGTTGGAAAAATGGTCGAAATTTCCTGGTCTCCGTTATCGAAATTCCCCCACTGGCGCACTCGATTATTTCCTATCACCTCATTAGATAATGACGCGCAAATCAGGCTAATCGTTAATAATTGCTGGCGCCAAATGGCCAAGGATTTGCAAACTGCATTAGTGGGTGTTCGCGACTGGTCTTATGTACAACATCGCTATATTAATCATCCTAGCCAGCACTACCAAGTCGTGTTGATAAAAAACCGCGGTGGCGACCAAACGCGAGGTGTACTGATACTGCGCTATGATGATCATGGTTGCGAAATCGTCGACATCGTAGCACCATTAGCCGAGATTCCTATTCTCGTTCTGCACGCTCGCCGATTGGCAGGGATTAATGGCCACCAGCGATTGTTTTGCCGTATTACAGAAAACTTTGCTGCCTATTTCACGATCACCGACGGCACCCAAAAAATGCTGGATATTCGCATTCCCACCAGCACTTGGGACACCGCTCCACCGATTGAATCTTTACGTAACCATTGGTGGCTGATGTCTGGTGATACGGATTTCCGCTAAATAAATCTGTATTTGGTTAAATCCGGCAGTTAAATGATACGTAATTATACATTTCGATAAATGAGCCCACGACAATGAGTGCAATCATTCAACAAATGAAAGACTGATTGTCATGAAGATTCTGATGGTTACACGCGAAACTCGATCAGATCAGCGTTATGGTCTCGGACGCAGTTTGACACCGATAGTTGAAGAATTTCGGCACCGTGGAATCGATGTGGACTATCTTTGCCAAGCCGATTTAGGACAACGCGCTATACTCTGGCAACATCGCTTCCAACGTTTCTTTAGCTCATTACCAGGAACTAAAAACACCCATACTCATTTCCCTTCACTGTTTCAGGTTCTGCTGGAACGCATTAATATGGGACGTCTTGCCGCAAAGCTAGCAGCCACGCAGAGATATACCCACGTACACTGCCACGACCCCTATATCGCTATGGGTTTACGTTTTTTCTTACGATTTTATTCGAATTGCAGGCCAATCTGGGGGGTCACTGAACATGGCTTCGGTTGTTATACCCAAGCCATTCACGAAGATGGCGTGCATCTTAGTCATCGTGTAATGCGCATCATGCGCCGCTGGGAAGCCGATATATTACGTGCAGCTTCTTGGGTAATTGCTCCCACTCGACGCGGCATCTCCCAAATCGCGCACGATTTAGCCATTCATCCATTGCCTGCTCATTGGCATCACTTGGCTCACGCACGTCCAGTAGTTAACTGCCGCAACCGGAAGGATGCAAGAAACCACCTCGGCTGGAACGAATCAGCAATCTATATATTAAGTATTGGCCGTATCGCCCCGGTCAAGCAGTATCCATTACTGATCGAAGCATGTGCCAAACTTGAACTAGAGAAAGAACTCCAGCTAGTCATTCTGGGCGAAGGAAACCACGATGCTCTGCAAAAACTGGCTCAACAACTTAAGCTTTCACGTAAAATCCTTTTTGCTGTTACGGAAGATATCGGCTTATACCTCTGCGCCACTGACTTGTATGTCAGTGCCTCGGCTTCTGAATCCTTCGGATTGGCAAATCTTGAATCACTCGTAGCAGGTACAGCGGCGGTGTGCACCGCTGTAGGCGGCGTACCTGAAGTCGTAAAAGACGGTGCACTATTGTCAGAACCGAACACCGATGCCTTAGCGGAAGCTATGCAACGTATGTTGAATGACAGAACACTGCGAGAAACAATTGCGCAGCAAGGACTAGCACGCGCCAATTCATGGCCGGATGTCATTGAAATTACGGATAGGTATGAAGCAATTTATCGCCAAGCTACAACAAGCTAAAATAGCACAATTGGAACTCTGTCCATTGCCGACATCGCTCGTTCCGATCCACGACGGGAAAGTACTCGTTTTCGCTCCTCATCCAGATGACGAAGTGCTGGGTTGCGGCGGAACGCTGGCTCTACTGAGACAAAAAGAATGCGCTATCAAAGTTATTTTTGTCACCGATGGCGCCGGCGCCGGTAGCCTCAATGCCGACGCACCTATGATTAGACGCAAGGAAGCAGCGGAATCTTTGTCGATATTAGGCATCAATGACATGGAATTCCTCGACGAACCCGATGGTGGTTTCCGCAATTCTTCTAACTTCGAAACCAAAATTGACACACTACTAAATAAATTTAACCCGGATTGGCTGTTCCTACCTTCGGTGCTTGACTACCATCGCGACCATGTCGCCATAGGCCACGCTGTTTTGAACTGCTGGCATCGCTGGAAATCACCGTCGCGCGCGTTCATTTACGAAATTTGGACTCCGCTTCCCGCCACGCGGGTAGTGGACATCACCAGTGTAATCAATCTCAAAAAACATGCCATATCTTGCTATGCGTTACCACTTTCTCATTGTAATTATCTTTCTGCCATCATCGGTCTTGCCAGTTATCGCGGTCTTTTCCTTCCTAAACAAGTAGGTGAAAATTACGCAGAAGCTTTTGTAGAAGCCGAAAAGAGCGGTTATTTTGGAAGCTTGCAGTATAGAATGTTAAAATTAAGAATCTATCTCGAACGTCTTTTAAGAAACTAATTTTTAGAACTCTCTTTGCAATTAAATAATTTTGGTGACTTAATGCGGTAACAAAAATTACCCATACTGTCATTTATTTTGTTACTGGGGCTCAAAACATTTCAATAAAGCTGTGTAATATCATGCTACGTTGAAAATAATTCTTAATTCATCACTCATACATGACCAATCACCGATTTCTCCGCAAGGTATTGAGATACCAGAAAACCTACGGAGCAAGAGCAACAGTAAAACGCTCTATCAATGAGATTCTTAATCGAATGCGTCGCTCGATTGGTCACTCGCATCCTCATCACGCACTATTCGACCGTCATGCACTATTGACCAAGATTGAGCATCCGAGCATCAGATTGGTAATTTTCGACATCTTTGACACGCTCATTACACGCCCGCTTCTTGATCCGGAAAACACCAAACATTGGATTGCGAAACGCCTCGATTGCAAGTATTACCCGGAACGACGACGGGCCGCGGAAATGTCACTTCGTGAAGCGGGGGATACCGACGTCAGTTTAGCCAATATATGCACTGAATATGTTCGTCTCTTTGGCACCACCGAAGGCAACGCGCAGGAACTGCAATCAATTGAAGAATCGGTAGAATTGGTTTTAGCACAGCCATTGCTAGGCATGATTGAGGTGCTGGGAATGGCAAAACAAGCAGGCAAAAAAGTGGCGCTGGCCAGTGATATGTTTCTGTCCTCAAATATCATCAGAAAAATGCTAGAAAAGTGCGATATCTTTGAATACGATGCTCTATATATTTCGTCTGAAGTGGGCGTGCGCAAATCCACTGGAGAGCTCTTCCGCCACATTATTAAAGAAGAACAAATACTTCCGGAACAAGCTGTTATGATCGGGGATCATCCCATTTCGGATCAACTGATTCCGGAACAACTGGGCTTTCATACCACCGCTCTGGAAAGTCCATTAACACTCGCAGAAAATTTTCCGCGCCTTAATGCCTGGATAGAAAAAGTAAAATTATCCGGCTCGTCTGCTGATGAATTGGTGCTGGGCAATATTGTGCGTACTTTCTTTCAGGTTCAACCTAGGCAACTCCTACTGGATCGCGCATCACTGACCCAATGCGGGCGATACGGCATAGGCTATGCCATTGTAGGCCCATTGCTAGCTACTTTTAGCGAATGGCTAATTGAGCAGGCTGATGCCGATAACATCGAGCGTTTATATTTTCTTGCCCGCGAAGGACAGTTAATGAAGGATATCCATGAAATATTAACTGCAGGATATGACGCACCACAGTCTAATTATCTCGTACTATCACGCCGCGCGATTTCGGTTGCAATGATTCGATCACATGATGATATTCTAGCCATTGCCCGCACGGATTATCAGGCTAATTCACTGGCCGAATTCCTGCTACGCCGTTTTGGCCTGACGTTAGATAATACAACGCTAACAACTCTCGAGCGGCGCGGCATTTGGTCGCGCAAGCGTCGGGTAGAAATTCAGGCAGGTCAGATTGATAGCGCTCTACTCGCGGTGCTAGAAATCCTGTCAGACGAAATCCATCGCCACGCGGCGATGGAGCGCGAACCCATGCTATCCTATTTACAACAAATCAAGTTAATGGAAGGATCAGCAGCATTGGTCGACGTTGGTTATGCAGGAACTATTCAAGGCAGATTATGCGACCTTTTAGAACGGAAAATTCAAGGCTACTACATGGTGACTCGGGAAGCCGCTGTAGGAGTTCGCACACGCCATGGCGTGCGTATCGCAGGCTGTTTTGGAGAAGATTTGGCAACACCCGACCAATCACCCTTATTGCGTTATAACGTTCCTCTGGAAATGTTCATGGGGTCAGATGACCCACAAATCAGTCACTACCGCTATCAAGACGATCAAACTGTTGTTGGCGTATACAATCCATTGAGCGAAGCTGAAAAAGCTTCGATACCATTGCGCTCTGAACTACGTGCAGGTGCACTGGCGTTTGCCCGTGACTATAGATCCATGAAAGATTCTGGTCTCGGGAAATTACGCATCGATCCGTGCTTGGTTGTCAATATTTTCCGCGATTTTTGGGAAGGTACCTCGGAGTTTGAACGCGCTCAAATTATGAGTATTGCAACCGACGATCATTATTGTGGCATGGGAATCGTTCATTTCGCAACATTCTTACCACATTAATTCATTTAAGAGCATTTTTGCCGTGGCATTAATACGATAACGGTATCGCCACCATTTAGCGCCTGAAGGCTGAACATACAAAACAAATCCTTGGCCATAGGTAAGGTCCAACAGCACCATCTAAAAAATTGCAACAAACTTCATTATTCTCAAACATTCTCATGAGAATAACCGATAGTGTCAATTTAATTGTGCCTGGGTTAGGCATGTAGGATCTCATTTTGACAAGAAATCGGGTAATTAGAGCTTACTCAAAAAGCATAACTAACTGATTGAGTTTAACAATATTGTA
>NZ_CADEGP010000034.1 GCF_902826915.1 uncultured Nitrosomonas sp. | reverse complement strand
GTTGGCGCTCGCTGCGCCGCTAGTTGTGCCATAGGTTGTTGCCATCATATCCTCCTATTAATTTAACAGTTCGCTAATAAAAAATGTGTTTGGCGTGGCAAATAAATTTTCACCACTCAACATGAATATAGACAGCTGCTTTTAGCATGAAAGTTCCCGTCAATCCTTGAAAATTCTCTCTGGTATTCACGGAAAATTCACATATTATATTTATGCAGAGACATTGCATGAATTAATACCATGCATTTCAAATGTTTAATTAATAAATCACAAACCCACAAGTAATATTCTTGTCACAATTCTGTAAAAAAAATAGCGTTGTCACACAAATGTAACATTGCTGTTATATAACCGCTGTCGTGTCTAGTAATTTTTTTCAACCCCTGGATTAACGACAGATGATGAAATTTTTAAGCTCTATTTTAGCAACCTTAGTGATATTCAATTTATGCGTCTTTTCCAACGCTTATGCATTGGAATTATATGTTGACACAAAAACCAAACAAGTTTTTGCAGAACCTGGGCCTGGCAGAATTCTTATCGGTACGTATGTAAAAACCGATAGCCCGCCGACACAACCAGAATCCCCAAAAGTAGCCACAACACCATCCCCAGCGTCTACTGAATCAGCGAAAAAAGAGGCAGTAGCTGGATCGTCCCTGATACGTGAAGATAAAACTACGGAAGTGGCGGATAAAACCATTCATGAACGCCTGGCCAGCCAAGTCTCAGTGCTGGAAGAACGCATCAAAGATGTTGAAAAAATACATGGTACGTTTGATGATCGAGGCCTGCATTGGGAAACTAAAGATGGAAATTTTTCAATGTCGGTCAATGGACGGATACAGCCGGCTTCACAATATAACTTTATCAATGATCCTGACCCCGCTTTCGGAACGCACACGGCAAATGAGCTGAATAGCGGCATGAATATCCGCCGCGCGCGTCTGGGTGCTGAAGGCACTTTTTATAAGATATGGGATTATAAATTTGAGTTTGATTTTAGTCGCGGCAATGGTTCTGTCGGATCTGGAATTACTGATGCCTTCGTGCGCTTGAATCATACGGATGCGCTTTCCTATAAAATTGGTTCATTCAAAGAACCATTCAGTTTGGAAGAAGCCGCCAGCAACCGCTTTATTACCTTCATCGAACGTCACATGTCAGTCAACTCGTTTGTAGATAATCCCAATACTTATAAAACCGGTATCGGTGCTAATTACGCAGTAACCCGATTCCAAACCGGATTGGCTTTTCAAACTGAGCCTATTGGCGCATGGTCAGCTGCATCAACCTCAGTCAATGCCAATGGCAACCAGAGCCGCAACAACGGTTCGGGCGATACCGGGTGGCAAGGCATAGGCCGTATCAGTGGCAGACCCTGGATGGAAGATGAAACTAAATTCTTACATGTAGGTCTTTCTGCAGGCCATACAGTTGTCAACACGCAATATCGTGCTGATGGCACTATGGTCGGAGAAGGATCTAATGGCGGCGGGGGTGGCATGTCATTTGTCGCGTTCCCGGGAACCAACGTGGATCGCACCAACGTCTTGAATACGGGTAACTTGAGTTTCGGTGCGCAAAATGATCCTAACCGCCGCGAAATCAACAGCTACGATCGATATGGCGCAGAAGCATGGTTTGTGCATGGCCCTTTCTCTGCACAAGCAGAGTTTTTACGCACCAATATTAATGGCATTGGTTATGATAATGAACATCTAACCGGCTATTATGGTTATGTCAGTTACTTCTTGACCGGTGAATCTAAAGCCTATCACGTCAGAAACGGGGCAGCAAATCGGCTAAGACCAAATCGGCCATTTCAATGGAACGGCTCGGGATGGGGCGCATTCGAAATCGCTGCCGGCTATGATTACATCGATATGAATTCAGGGGTCATCAGAGGCGGGCGAGCCGATATGCTTAGGTTCGGCTTCAATTGGTATCCCCATTCGAACGTTAAGTTTCAGGCAAACGTCGTGCATATGTTGGATATCAACACGGCAAGAACACCCATTACCAATACCGAGGGATATTCTGGGGGTGCTGGTGCGCGCACGAATGGATGGAATAATGGCGATTTCAGTGCGTTCCTGACGCAATGGACCATCGATTTCTAAAGCACTCATGTTGATTGCACACTTATTGGGAACTCAGATAATTTTGAGTTCCCAGTATATCTCCTTATTTCTTGAACCTCTGCTCATATCAATTAGATGCTACCAACAATTAAACTATAGGCTAATATTATGTGGATTATGATCTATGGTATGTTGCACAACACAATCCATCTCACACAAGGAGGATCAAAAAATGCCGCAAAAATACACCTTCGATAGGCTGAACATAATGTTCCTACTCGGCATATGCATGAGCACTCTTGGTATTGCAAATGCACAATCCACTATCAATACTGATGGTTCCAGCACCGTTTATCCTATTACCAAGGCAGTTGCTGATAAATTCCAAATCGCAAAAAAGAATGCCGTGAATGTTACGGTTAATATTTCTGGCAGTGGCGGCGGTTTCAAAAAATTCTGCCGTGGTGAAATCGACATCGTGAATGCCTCACGACCGATCTTGAAAAACGAAATGAAAGATTGTGAGAGTTCCCGCATTCAATACGTTGAAATTCCAATTGCTTTCGATGCCTTAACTGTAGCAGTTAATCCGGGAAACAATTGGGGAACAACCATGACAATAGCAGAATTGAAAAAAATATGGGAGCCAGCAGCTCAAGGTACTATTACTCGATGGAAACAAGTCAATCCAACATGGCCCGATGAACCGATTAAACTTTATGGTGCCGATTCAGATTCCGGCACTTATGATTACTTTTCGAAAGCCATCGTAGGTAAAGCCAAATCAAGCCGCAGTGATTTCACTGAATCCGAAGATGACAACGTATTGGTTAATAGCGTGGCAAGCGATAAAAATGCGTTAGGATTTTTTGGATTTGCCTACTATATTGAAAATGAAAATAAAGTTACAGCTGTTGCCATAAATAATGGAAAAGGACAAGGCGCTATCGCTCCGTCGGTAGAAACTGTTGAAAACGGCAAATATCAACCTTTATCACGTCCGATCTTTATCTACGTCAATGCCAAGGCTATTGAGAAACCTGAAGTTAAGGAATTTGTAGAATTTTATTTGAAGAATGCTCTCTTGCTGGTAAAGGAAGCCAGTTTTTTTCCATTACCGCCCAGAGCCTATACCACAATGCTTGAGCACTTTAACAAAAAAAGAACAGGTTCAGTATTTATTGGGATACCGGTGGTAGGTCTCACTATCGACGAACTAATCAGGCGCGAGGATCGGCTCCCGTACGAAAATTTTTAAACTAATAAATATGAAATAGATAATTGTCAGAAAATCACTGATCACTTTAACAACAACTGCTAGTAATTGCGTTAAGGAATTACTAGCAGTTGTTGTTTTTTTCAAATTCCACACCCTTTTATGATATAAGTCCTCCATTACAATTAATATGACATTATCACCTCTGCCACCACTCTCCTAATTATGCCTTTCAGCCCAATTATCCTGTGGACAGACACACTTATATATTTATTCGTAGGTATTGTACTTTTTTTGATTTGGCATGTAAGACGGAACGAACATCTATTGGCACCCTGGAAACGTGTAGGGCATAGTGCCAGCGGCATGTCTGCGTTGACTGTGCTACTTTTTTTCCTGATCGCAGGGTTACTCGATACGATCCATTTCCGGCCCGCTCTTGATCATACAGCCCCAAATGGAGAAAGAGTCTACAGTGTAGAAGTCTTGAGCGTACTTGATCTCTTGGTAACACCACTGCGCACCAATATGGAAAAGACCTATTCCGCGCCGTTGGCCACACATCTCTATGCAAAAGAAACGATTGAACTTCCCGATGGAAAGCAAATTCGGATCTTTGCTCGACTTGTATATGGCGGAGCTCACCTACAAAATCCGGATATAGATCATGCCAATGATATTATTTGGCGCAGCGCAAAAGGCTTGATGGCTGGTTCCCTAGTCTGGTGCTTACTGGCCGCAGGTTTAATCATCTTTTTGTCGCATCGTCATCAGGAAAAATTCACCCCAACTATTGCAGCCATTTTGCAGCGAAAAACGGAAATTCCCTGGTATGCGATTTTGATCACATTATTAATTCTTTTGCTGATCATTGGTTGCGGCACAGCATTAGCCAGTCACTATCATGTCTTAGGCACTGACAAGGTTGGACAAGATATTCTGTATCAATCACTTAAAAGCATTCGCATCGCTTTAGTCATTGGCACTCTAACTACGTTGATCATGCTGCCGTTTGCACTGTTGCTCGGCATTATGGCAGGTTATTTCAGAGGCTGGATCGATGATGTCATTCAATATACTTACACCACATTAAATTCCATACCCAGCGTATTATTGATCGCCGCTGCAGTTCTTATGATGCAAGTGTATATTGAAACCCATTCGGAATTGTTCGAAACCATCGCTGCACGCGCCGATCTACGCTTGCTATTTCTGTGCATTATACTTGGCGTTACCAGCTGGACCAGCTTATGCCGTTTGCTTCGCGGCGAAGCCCTGAAGCTGCGCGAATTGGAGTATATCCAGGCGGCACATGCATTTGGCGTCTCACATTGGCGCATCATCACGCGCCATATTTTACCGAATGTAATGCACATCGTGTTAATTGCGACTGTGATGGATTTTAGTGGCTTAGTTCTGGCCGAGGCGGTGTTATCTTATGTCGGCGTTGGCGTCGACCCTTCCATGATGAGCTTTGGCACGATGATTAACGCGGCACGGCTGGAAATGGCGCGTGAACCCATGGTCTGGTGGGCATTGCTATCAGCATTTATCTTTATGTTCACTTTGGTATTGAGCGCCAACTTGTTTGCCGATGCAGTACAAAACGCATTAGATCCACGCAGAAGGACGCTAAAACAAAGCAAGAGATTCTTTCAAAAGCCAGACAATAAAGAACAAACACCCAGCAAATTATCCCAAGCGATTAAACCAACAGGGTCTTCTCACCAGCCATGAAGAATTTGCTGGAAATTGAAAACCTCGAAACCTTGCTTCATACCGGCGATACACCCGTACGCGCAGTCGATGGATTGTCACTTGAGATTTTCCCTGGTGAAACATTCGCGTTACTGGGAGAATCCGGCTGCGGCAAATCGATGACAGCGCTCTCCATTATGCGCTTGTTACCTGAAGTAGGCGAAATTGTCGCCGGGCAAGTTAAAATTAACGGCGCAGATCTCTTACAATTATCCGAAGCCGGTATGCGCACAATTCGCGGCAAACGCATCAGTATGATTTTTCAGGAACCGATGTTGAGCCTGAATCCAGTTCTCACTATCGCCGAGCAAATTGAAGAAGTATTGAATCAGCATTTGCAGTTATCCAAAGATGCAACCAAGAAACGAATTCAGGAACTACTGGAGCAAGTCGGCATTCCCGATGTGGCACAGCGCATGCATGAATATCCATTCCAGTTTTCCGGTGGTATGAAACAGCGCGCTATGATCGCCATGGCGCTTGCAGGTGAACCTGAATTACTCATTGCCGATGAGCCAACGACAGCCCTGGATGTAACAATTCAGGCACAAGTCCTGGATTTGATGCGACAAATCCAGCAACGCACGCACATGGCAATTTTACTGATTACACATGATCTAGGTGTGGTCGCTGAAATGGCCCAACGCATTGCAGTGATGTACGCAGGAGAAATCGTCGAACTGGCCTCCCGGCATGATTTCTTTCAGCATCCAGCTCATCCCTATTCACAGCAATTGTTTGCATCTTTACCCGGAAAGCAAAAACGCGATCAGGCGTTAGCCGTGATTCAGGGCAGTGTACCCTCCCTCGCACAACAGTTTAACGGCTGCCGTTTTGTTGATCGTTGTAACCAAGCATTGGCTATCTGTCACAATACAATTCCCCAGTGGTATCCGGTAACATCGGATCATCAAGTGCGATGTCATTTGTATCAGCAAAATGCCCCGGAAAAACTACCGATCGATAACACTAATCAGTGCATAACCACGTTAGATGCCAAATCCAATACGACAGAAGAAGCTTTATTACAGGTCACCGACCTCAAAGTACATTTTCCGATCCGCAAAGGATTACTCAAGCGCATAGTCGGTCACGTCAAAGCAGTCGACGGCGTATCGCTGAAAATTGTTAGCGGAAAAACCTTAGCATTAGTCGGTGAATCAGGGTGTGGTAAAACAACCATTGGTAAAAGCATTTTGCAATTGATTAAACCAACCACCGGGAGTGTACGCTTTAGAAACCAAGAACTGGTTGCTCTAAAACGCAGCCAGTTGCGGCAAATACGTTCTCAATTTCAAATCATATTTCAGGACCCCTACTCTTCACTGAATCCACGCATGCGAATTATTGAGATTCTGCGAGAGGGCATGGATGCCTTAACCATCGGTAAAAAAAATGATTCTAAAACTCGGGATCAATCATCGAACTATTCAAGAGAGGAAGAGATTAATGCATTATTGCGGCAAGTCGGTTTGCCTGTTGAGGTAAAATGGCGTTATCCGCATGAATTCTCCGGTGGGCAACGGCAGCGTATCGCCATCGCACGCGCCTTGGCGGTTAACCCAGAACTATTAATCTGCGATGAGCCGACTAGCGCACTGGATGTATCGGTTCAAGCACAAATCCTGAATCTGCTCAAATCGCTACAAAATAATTTAGGACTTGCATTTTTATTTATTACCCACAATATCGCTGTTGTAGAATATTTAGCTGATGAGGTTGCCGTCATGTATCTGGGACGAATTGTTGAATATGGACGCATTAATGAGGTGATAAACCACCCTAGGCACCCCTACACCCAGGCGTTGCTATCGTCAGTTCCGCAAATCGCATCCAATCCTGACCGCCACATCATTGCGTTGAAAGGTGATTTGCCATCGCCAGTCACGCCACCAACCGGTTGCCACTTTCATCCACGTTGTGTCAGCGCCATGCCGATTTGCCGCGTGACCTACCCACCGGCAAGCACATTCAGCGCGACGCACACAACCCATTGTTTCCTTTATCCACACGAACAAGTTTCTTGAAATTATGAGTATTCATAACGAAGTGGCGCGCCGCCGCACTTTCGCCATCATTTCACATCCCGATGCGGGTAAAACAACGCTGACGGAAAAATTGCTGATGTATGCTGGTGCGATTCATATTGCCGGCAGCGTAAAAGCGCGCAAAGCCAGCCGTCACGCCACCTCAGATTGGATGGAGATCGAAAAACAACGCGGCATCTCGGTCGCCAGTTCAGTAATGCAAATGGAATACCGCGATTGCATCATCAACTTACTGGATACGCCCGGTCACCAAGATTTCTCGGAAGATACCTATCGTGTACTCACCGCAGTCGATGCCGCATTAATGGTGATTGATGCCGCCAACGGCGTTGAAGCACAGACACTTCGCCTACTGGAGGTCTGCCGAGCACGCAATACCCCTATCGTCACTTTTGTCAATAAAATGGATCGTGAGGTACGCGAACCACTTGATCTAATCGATGAAATCGAACGTACCCTCGGTATGGCTACAATTCCATTCACTTGGCCTGTTGGTATGGGGAAAAATTTCCATGGCGTATGTGATCTAAAAAATGATTGCATGCGCGTATTCCAACCTGGATCAGACCGTATCGACAGCAAAAATGAGGTGATCGCGCATTTCCAGGATCCGCAGATCCAGCAGCGTTTTGGTAGTGATTTATCTACCGCATTACAGGCAATCGAGTTGATCAGGGGTGCTTCACCAACTTTTGATCATGCGGCGTTTCTTGCGGGTCAACAAACTCCTGTTTTCTTTGGTTCCGCGATCAACAATTTTGGTGTACGGGAAATTCTCGATGCTTTGGTCGATTTAGCGCCACCGCCCGAGTCACGTAACGCGATTCAGCGTGAAGTGTTACCGGACGAAAAAAGATTCTCTGGTATGGTATTTAAAATCCAAGCCAATATGAATCTGGCACATCGCGATCGCATTGCTTTTGTACGTGTATGCTCGGGTCATTTCAAGCGTGGCATGAATTTGAAAGTTGCACGTAATGGCAAGGATATCCGTACCAGCACAGTAGTATCTTTTTTGTCACAGCGCCGCGATATTCTTGAAGAAGCGTATCCAGGGGATATCATCGGCATACCGAATCACGGTACGCTGCAACTCGGCGACACTTTAACTGAAGGCGAAGTGCTGCAATTCACCGGATTGCCTTTCTTTGCTCCGGAAATTTTCCGCACCGTTGAAATATCAGATCCGTTACGCAGCAAGCAACTGAAACTGGGATTGACACAATTAGGCGAAGAAGGTGCGATCCAAGTTTTCCGTCCGCATTTGGGCAATATACTGCTACTCGGTGCGGTCGGTACGTTACAGTTTGAAGTGGTCACCCACCGACTCCAATATGAGTATGCGGTAACTGCCCGAATAGCACCGGCTAAATATCAATTGGCACGCTGGATTACTTGTGACGATTCACGAGAATTACAACGATTTATTGAGGCCAATGCGCACCGCATCGCCTACGATGCCGTGGATGCCCCAACCTTTCTGGCCGCTTTTGGCGCAGAATTGAGTGTCGCGGAAGATAATTGGCCCGCGATTCGCTTTCATAAACTGCGCGAACACGCCGGTTTGGTTTTTCAGAATCACATGAACGGATAATGGTCAGTGGAATGAAATGGATATCGATTATTTTATTACTCATTCTTGCTACAGCATCCACATCGGCTAATGATTTAATTTCCACACCCACTGACCATCTCACTCAATTTGTTGTCATCGGTGACATGCCATACACCGACACAGAATATGCACTATTAGAACAGCCTGATGGAGCCATCGCCAAATCCATTCGTGCGCTTAATCCTCCCTTGCTAATCCACTTGGGAGACTTCAAGCAGAGTCGATTAAGTTGTAGCGATGAATTGTTCCAAGATCGTTACCGTCAAATTGCGCAGCTCAATCCGCACAAAATCGTCTATACCCCCGGCGATAATGAATGGGTGGATTGTGACCGATTTACCTTTTCCGCACGCTATGACGAGCTGGAGCGGCTCAGTTTCTTGCGCCAGCTTTTTTTCCATCAGGATCAGTATCAGTTAACTAAAGATATTCCCGGCCTTATCCGGCAAGAAGGTTTTATTGAAAACGCGCTATGGGAATCCGATCAAGTTGTTTTTGCCACACTGCATATTCCTGGAACGAATAATGGCCGCAAGGAAATTTTGCGCAGCAATCTGCAGGATGCCTTGAACGAAGCCGATTATCGCGACCAATCCAACGAGAACTGGGTGCGGCGGTTATTTATCACGGCAGAATCCGCGCTAGCAATTGTGATTGCATTGCATGCGGATATTTTTAATTTTGATCATGAGAACCCGGCTTGCACTATCGAAAATCGCACTGACTGCGATGGCTATCGGAAGCTACGTGATTTGATTAAAAGCAAAGCTGCGCAGTTTAGCAAACCAGTTCTGGTCATCCATGGCGACTCCCAAGCATATTGCCTGCACCAACCGTATACCTCGATTCCTAATCTTTGGCGGCTCAATGCCCCCGGAGACTATAAACATATCGATGCCAGCCGGGTTGTATTTGATTCGAGAAACAAAGAAACACCCTTTATCGTTACCGGTGTACTTAATCGCAAGCCCGCTCCGGCAATTTGCAACTATAGTATTTTCGGTGCATCACGACATTCTCCACACTTATTACCAAGAGCGCAGTTATCATGATATTCAGCATGACCGGTTACGCCGCCGCTAGCCAAGAAACACCCCAAGGATCTTTCAGCATCGAAATACGCTCAGTCAATAACCGCTATTTGGACATTCTATTCCGTCTGCCGGATGAATTTCGCAGGCAAGAAACCGTCATGCGAGAACTGCTTACTACGCAACTCAGTCGCGGCAAAGTCGAATGCCGTCTGAATTTTTCCCCATCGGCCAGCACGGTAAATTTGCAGCAACTGGATGACGCGTTATTAGAAAAATTACTGCAACTGGAACAAGCGATTAAAACACGACACCCTGCAGCGGCATCGCTAACCGTACCAGAAATTCTCAAATGGCCCGGGATGTTGGGAAGTAATCATACAAACTTCGAAGAATTTGATGAAATTGGAATGATGCTACTACAAGCTGCACTGGATGATTTGAAAGCCGCACGAATACGTGAAGGTAATAAACTCAAATCAATTTTGCTGAATCGCATTCAGCAAATGCGCCAGCTGTTGCAAATGGCATCACCGCGAATTCCAACACTCATTGCAGCATTTGAAGAAAAGCTACATACCCGTTTGGAAGAAATCATAAGCAATAACGAGGATGAACGCATTCACCAGGAAATCACGCTGTTTGCCGGGAAAATCGATGTTGACGAAGAACTATCACGCCTACAAGCACATCTGGATGAAGTGGAACGCATTCTAAATAAAGGCGGCTGCGTCGGAAAACGGCTCGATTTCATGATGCAGGAATTGCATCGCGAAGCCAATACCATCGGATCGAAGTCAGTTGATCTGGAAATCACGCGAATTTCGATGGAATTGAAAGTGATCATTGAGCAAATGCGGGAACAAGTTCAGAATATTGAATGATTAAGTCATTCTGGGTCTTAGCAAACTCTATTAATTTTATTGATAGATATTAAAACTACGCTTATTTCATCATTTGCCAAAGCAAAAAATTGCTATGCTTAACTTGTGCTGGTATAGCAGATTTAACAGGCTATTAGTCCAGTGTGAAATTGAATTCATTGTTTGATAATCCGAGTCTATTCTATTAAAAATCAAATCGATATCACTCCATAGAAAGCTGAAATAAAATGGGAAAATTATTCTTCTATATCCTAATTGCATTATTGATTTATTGGATCATTAAAAATAGGCACTCTAAAAAAAACTCAGATATATCTGATCTGGATTCGATTGAAGATACTGTGAGTTGTGTGCATTGCGGTGTTTATTTGCCTAAAAGCGAAGCTATCAGTCATCAGAATAAATATTTCTGTTGCCAAGAACATTGCGACCAATTCTTAAGTTCTTCATCTTAAATCAATTATTGTGTCAGCACCCGCTTATACATCACAAACGAAACATTCAATTTGCTGGCCTTTCAATTCCAGATTCATGGATGCTGACTACACCGGGCAGCGCTGGGATTCGCTCTATTATTTCAATATTTACCGCGTGTTGCTTGGTAGTGGCCTGCTAATTAGTGTTTGGGAATTTAAGCTCACCAATTTTGGCTCGTACCACTACATATTGTTTTTATACGCAGGGATTGTCTATGTGATTTTTGGCTTAACATCTATCCTTCTAATTAAATTAAGAACTACAAGCTTTAATTGGCAATTAACCATACAGGTAGTTGGTGATATTGTTATTTTCACCACCATGTTATATGCCAGTGGTGGTTTACAAAGCGGTTTAGGCGCGATACTTCTGGTATCGCTCGCTGCAGCGGGATTAATCAGCCGTGGTCGTTTAGCGCTATTTTTTGCATCTATTGCAACGATTAGCTTATTGTTGCAAGAAACTTATTCCTTGCTTACGGTTAATTTTTATTCTGCTCAATACTCACAAGCCGGTTTATTAAGCATGGCCTATTTTGCTGTTGCTTGGTTAGCGCATCGATTGGCTGAGCATACTTTAGCGAGTGAGCAGCTAGCCAATGAACGCGGCATTGATCTGGCAAATATGTCACAAGTCAATCAATTAGTAATTCAGGATCTGCAAGAAGGCGTATTGGTGGTAGATAAACGTGGGATTATTCGGCAGCATAATAGCTACGCTGATAAGTTGCTGGATTTAAAACCATCTATAGATAAAACAAAATCACTCAAATTGTCCGATTATGCACCTGATATAGCTGACAGACTTACAAGTTGGCAGGGGGATAGCGGAATGAATTCTGAGTTGTTACGTTTAACACATAGTAATGCATTAGTATGCATCCGATTTTTACCCATACAAGCTGATCTCCGCAATGGAGTTGTCATTTTCCTTGAAGATATGGGCCGCATACAGGCACAGTTGCAACAACTTAAACTTGCAGCTGTTGGACGTTTAACGGTCAATATTGCGCATGAAATTCGTAACCCACTTTCTTCTATCAATCATGCAGCTGAACTTTTGGAAGAAGAACAACAAGAAAATCACAAGGATCCTCGTTTAGTACGAATCATCTGTGATAATACCCGGAGATTAAACAAGATCGTACAGGATGTATTGCAACTGAACCGGTGTAACATTTCAAAACCGGACATCTTTGAGGTCAAGGATTTTATTAAAAAATTTATCGAAGAGTTTTGTGATGTGGGAAAAATCGATAGAGATGCATTCATATTTCAACCCCCCCATAATTATTTAGTTAGTTTTGATCGTGACCACCTGAATCAGATACTTTGGAATTTGTGCAGAAATGCATGGCGGCATTGCCGTAAGCAAGCTGATAGTGTTTATATTGAATTGTCTACAACCAACGGAAATAATATTTGTCTCAGTATCATTGACGATGGCCCAGGTGTGGATTCGCAGCAAGTAAAAGAGATCTTTGAGCCTTTTTTTACAACGGCGGCTGGCGGAACGGGATTGGGTCTATATGTAGCACGAGAATTGTGCGAAACAAATCAGTCATCACTTGACTATATTGAAGGTTCTTCAGGTGGCCATTTCAGAATAATCTTTAGTCGCGTAAACCATGCCGATAGATAACGAACGAATTGTTAACCTGCAAAAAAAAACTCTATCGCCCAGGATACTGGTTGTGGATGATGAGCCGGATATTATTGAATTGTTGGAACTGACGCTCGCGCGGATGGGAATGGAAGTTTCTAGTGCAGCGTGTATCAGTGATGCCAAAGCACTATTGCAATCACACCAATTTCAACTATGTTTGACCGACATGCGCTTACCAGATGGCAACGGATTGGAATTGGTCAAATATATCTCACAGCACTACGCTGATGTTCCTAGCGCTGTTATTACAGCATATGGCACGACAGAAAATGCAGTAGCTGCGCTAAAAGCAGGCGCTTTTGATTACTTACCTAAACCGGTCTCTTTGAAGCAATTACGTGATTTGGTCAAATCGGCTTTAAACTTGCCACCGATAAAGATTGAATCAGCAGAACGGAGCGAAACAAGTCAGCGTACTTTACTGGGTGAATCTGAATCGATGCATCAGTTACGTGCAACTATCGACAAGCTTTCGCGCAGCCAAGCACCGGTATATATCAGTGGTGAATCTGGCAGCGGTAAAGAATTGGCTGCAAGGATGATTCATGAGAGAAGTACCCGCCACAAGCAACCATTTGTTGCGGTCAACTGTGGTGCGATTCCGGAAAATTTAATGGAAAGTGAATTCTTCGGCTATAAAAGAGGCGCTTTCACTGGTGCTGAAAAAGATCATGATGGGTTTTTCCTGACTGCCAACAGCGGCACCTTGTTTCTTGATGAAGTCGCTGATTTGCCATTAACGATGCAAGTTAAATTGCTTAGGGTCATACAGGAAAAACAAGTAAGAAGGATTGGTGATACACAAGAAAGAAATATTGATGTACGAATTATCAGTGCCACACACAAAAGACTCAGTCATTGCGTCGCAATCGGTCAGTTTCGGCAGGATTTGTATTATCGTTTGAATGTAATTGAATTAAATATGCCCGCATTACGCGAGATGCGTGAAGATATTCCATTAATTACAAATGTTATTCTTGAAAAGCAGTGCCGAGAAGCCAAACGACCTACTTGCCGCATTAAAAAAAATGCCATGGCAATGCTTAGAAACTATGATTTTCCAGGCAATGTTCGCGAACTTGAAAATGTACTAGAACGCACGTTAGCACTCTGCTCCGAAGTAGAAATTGGTGTAGAAGAATTACAATTACCTAGTCAAACGTTAGATGCTGCAATCAAAGATACGATAGATGTCACTCAAACCTCTGTCAACATACTTCCGATAAATACGGATCAAAATCTACCGCTACAAGATTTTCTCGACAAACTGGAAAAAGACTCTATTGTCAAGGCACTGAATGAAAGCCGGTACAATCGCACCAAGGCAGCAAAAACACTGGGCATTACAGTGCGCTCATTACGTTACCGAATGGAAAGATTGGGGTTAAATGACTAAACAACTTGCTGACTTTAGCCAGTAGTTGTTTAGTCGCGAGATTTTTACAAACCCTGCATCCCGGAAAACATCCTCTAAAAGTAATTTATCATGTACATCAACGAATTCGATAAATTTGATGCACAAGATACTGCTTGTTACTTTGATAATTGCTTCAGTTATTTGTCAATTCCATCTCAACGTCCGGTCAAGGCCGATTGCAGCAAAGTAGCCGCAGCGGGCCCACTAGCGTTGCTAACGTAACTTGTGATAACGGGAATAAATTGTCCAACCATATCCGGAGAAAGATTCAATTGCTGAAATGATGCTGCAAGTGCAGTGGCATTACCCAGCGTATTATTGCTATCACCCATTAGCGATGACAAATTACCAGATAAATTCGACATTGCTGGCGCAGCGCTTAACATGTTATCCATTCCCGGAATAGATCGGGATAATGCCGTAAATGCTTGCGGATCCATATTGCCTTGAGCCATCTGGAAGATGGCGCCAGCACCGCCTAGCGCTTGTTGCTGTGATACGCCAAGCCGATGAGTCAGAATATCCACCAAACCAATTTGCGCCACTCCAGCCGGATTATTCGCTGCCGTCGCTCCGGCATTCAGTACTTGTCGACTGTTTTGCGCCGCGCCTTCGACCGTTGACAAGCTTTGGTCAATCGCCCCTAATGGATTAGTGCCGCCTGTATTAGTTGCACATCCGCTTGCGGATAAACATACTGCAATAGCGATTAAATAAGAATAATTGATCTTTTTCATGATAACCCCTTACAAAAAATGGAGAATAATTAAACTTCCAATAAATATTTTAAGTGACAGCATGCCATCAATAAACGTTCAGCGCTACATAATACATGCATTGTCACAAATTCTTCATAATACAGTCATCAAATTTTCATACTCTTTGGCTATGCTCTCTCATATTATAAATAACACAGGAGAAAAACAATGTACTGTTTAATTAAAGAATGGCCAAATAAAATGGCAACGCTGATGACTGAAGATGGTGTCGTACTTTGGACATTTAGCGATGTGGAAGAAGCTCGCAAAGTATGGCAAGACTGGTGTTCACTGCAGAATGACAAAAATTCTAGCCAGGTCGGGCGCCTTTGTAAATCAGACTTATCCGAGCAAATTCTCTGAGCGCTCAATCGCAATTTAGCAACACCTACCTTTTTTCTGATTATTCATAGTGATCAGATTCATCTTTTACTTGCCTGTTCAACCCACTGCGTATCAAGCACCCTCCCACACCGTGGTCAAAACGCTTAAAATAAGCGCCTATTTCTTTTACTCAGGCAAGTTTAATGCATACAAAATTTTATTCAGAAACTCGGCCGCGACATAGGCAAGCCGACCATGCCGCGCAAAGCAGCGCGGCCGACAAATCCGGTCTTCCTGCTGGAACATTGGTACACATCGGAGCAAAACATCAATCAGAATGTAAAATCTCAGCAATACAATACAATGCCGAAACATTTATCCGCCATAAAATTTCTTCAGTCTCAGATCTGCAACAGCTGCAAAATACCGAGCTGATTACTTGGGTAAATATTGACGGATTAAGCAATATTGACGTTGTTGAGAGTATCGGTCATGAATTGAACATCCATCCTTTGGTATTAGAAGATATTTTAAGTACACACCAACGCCCCAAGCTAGAGGAATATGAAGATTTTCTGTACTTGGTGATTAAAGGCATCAGTCTTGATCCGGATAAAATTTTTAGTCTACAGTACGAACAAATCAGTATCTTGTTATTAGCCAACTATGTTATTACTTTCAAAGAAAAACCTGATACTACATTTGACCCCGTCTATCACTATCTGCAAAATCGCAGCGGTCGATTGCGACTAAATGGCAGCGATTATCTAGCATACGTTATTCTTGACATTGTCGTTGATGGGTATTTTGTAGTAGAAGACAGCTTGGACGACGTCATTGATTCACTGGAAGACAATATTTTGTTCAATTCTAATAAAGAAATGCTACAAACCATACAACAAATACGTCGCAGTCTGATTTCAATGAAACGTAATATATCACCCTTACGTGAACTATTAGCAACAATTCAACGTATTGATACGCCGTTATTACAGGAAAAAACTTCGCGATATTTCGGTGATGTTTATGACCATGTATTACGTGTTAACGATTCACTCGACTCCTATCGTGAAAGAATTTCGGCAATGCACGATATTTATCTTTCCAGTATCAGTAATAAAATGAATGAAACAATGAAAATTCTGACTATTTTTGCGTCTATCTTCATACCGTTGACTTTTATTGCAGGTATTTATGGGATGAACTTTGAATATATGCCGGAATTAAAATGGCGCTGGGCCTACCCTGCTATATGGGTAATCTTTATTGTAATTAGCGTAAGCTTACTCATTTATTTTAAGAAGAAAAGATGGATATAAAATAAAAAAGAGATTCAATCTCGAAGTTGAGTTAAATCTCTATCAAGCGTTTCTTTTTAATAGAACTCTAAAAAAGAAACTAATTTATTAGTTATTTATTATTAAAATAATCTTTTTTGACTACGCACTGAGAATCCAATTAACCCTAAACCAATCATCAACATAGCATAGGTCTCTGGTTCTGGGACTGCGCTGACACCGATAACAAAATCATCCCAATCACCCAGATATTTTTTCCCCGCACTATCGTCGTATCCTATTACAAAATCATAGACAGTAGAGCCTACCTGCATATTTGTTCCAATCAGTCCTATAGAGGTATTTTTATCCCAAGGGCCTCCATTCACAGCAAATTTACCAACATTACCCTCAAACTTAAAGCTTAATGGGCCTGATATACTAACTATAGAACTAACGGAGGCTCCAGTTGGGTCAGATTCAAGCAATGCATTACCCCCTATAACGTCATAAAACTTGTTGTTATATCCAGATTCTTGACCTAGAAAAGTATAGGTAATCATCTGCGATCCCGGCCCCGCGAAGTCAAGATACCCGATACTCAATGACGAACCGACAGGCAACGTGGAAAAGCCCCCGATATTAAATGCCTCAGTTCGAGTTGCTGTATCGGTAGCCACAAACGACAATCCTGCACTCGCAGAACCGCTTGCGATCAACAACGCAGCTGCAATAATTGTTTGCTGCATTAAATATGTCTTACTCATTTGTATGCCTCTAAGAAAATTAGAAAAATAAAAGTAATTTGTATCAACCAAATCGCACCTGTGGAAATTCATCTCAAGATACATTCAATACTTGAATTCGCAACAGTTTCATGCTACCCGTTGGAGAATTTTAATACCATAGTCAATTACTCCTTATTTTATAAGGCCTTATTAGGACATCTTGCCTAATAAATTAGGCAAGATGTCCTACATCACGAGCAAGCGCTAGCTCGACTTGAACTGGAAGGTATATTGTCAGTAAGCCATGAAACGATCACCAGCACATCTGCGCAAACAAACGGGCAAGTAGTGTTCATCTGAGAAACGCCGCATAAGATTTTTTGCATGTATTATTTGAAGGGATAGACACTTATTATAGGCATTCGATAGGTTTCTCCCTCCTTTTGTTTGGTGACCATTAATATCAAGTTTAGCGCGACATCTGGATTGGAGACGCTATTGACATATTGTGTGGATTTTCGTACCTCCTTCAATCCAATTGGTAGTAATAACGCCATTTGGATTCAGGTAGAGATTTTTGCGAAACGGTATTTTGTGACTCGCAACACATTGTGTTAACTTAACAAAATTCACAGAACTAAGATTTTGCAACGATCTCAGGTAATGCTCCCCGGACACTGGGATAACGTTTGTTCCACTTCTAACGTGAGGTCAATGGGGCGCAGACATTCTACCGGGGAAAGCATTAAAACCAGATACGCGTTATCAAATAGAACGCAAACAATGCAGAAGGCGCGCAGCGATTGAACCCATTATCGATCACCTTAAATCAGGTTACCGAATAATCAGCTTTTACCTGAAGAGCATACTTGGCGATCGCATCAACCTGTTAATGGCCGCTGCTGTTTGGAACATGAAACAATGGCTATTAGCCATTTTTTAGCTCTTTTTCCGTGAAAAGAAATGCAGAATGCTTGAGTTTTTGAATGGAAACTCAAATCATCAAGCGCCACATCTTTATAAATACTCATTATTCGATATTTTTTTCAAAGTCGACTAGTTACTT
Organism: uncultured Nitrosomonas sp.; assembly: GCF_902826915.1. GTDB lineage: Bacteria > Pseudomonadota > Gammaproteobacteria > Burkholderiales > Nitrosomonadaceae > Nitrosomonas. Next base: position 12,216 of record NZ_CADEGP010000034.1, on the reverse strand, counting down.
TGAAAATCAGCCGTGAATGAATACTGTGCTATGTGTTGCAGCAATATCTATATCAGCAGTTCACCCCAAACTGCTCCCGGTAATGCTGCACCGCCAGCAAATACTGCGCAAGCTCTGGATGATGCTGCAAAAATTCCACCAGATCGTCCAGATTGATAATCGAAGTCACAGTAAGTCCATGCATTTGCTGCACTTCCTGTACCGCCGATAACTGACCGATGCCACGCTCCATGCGATCCACAGCGATGACAACACCACAGGGCGTCGCATTCGAAGCTTTGATTAAATTGACCGATTCACGTACCGAAGTGCCCGCAGAAATGACATCATCGACAATCAGCACGCGCCCTGCCATCGAAGCACCGATCAACACCCCGCCTTCACCATGATCTTTAGCTTCCTTGCGGTTAAAGCAGAATGGATAGTTATGCCCCATCTCTGCCAGCGCGATGACTATGGCACTGACTAGTGGAATGCCTTTATAGGCTGGGCCAAACAACATGTCGAACGGAAGCTCTGCAGCAACAATCGCTTTGGCGTAAAATTGCCCAAGTTTGCGCAGTGCATCGCCATCATTAAATAGTCCCGCATTAAAAAAATACGGCGACATGCGCCCTGCTTTGGTCTTAAATTCACCAAAACATAAAACATTACGCGCGATGGCAAATTGAATAAAGGCTTGCCGGAAATCATCGGACATAAATTGATCAACCCATAAATTGATAGATGCAAATTATAACGCTTAACTTAAATGGTATCCGTGCAGCCGTAAAAAAAGGCTTTCTTGAGTGGCTCGCATCACAACCCGCAGATATCGTTTGCGTACAAGAATTAAAAGCGCAATTGCCCGATCTTTCCACCGCGATACAATCGCCGGATGGCTATCACGGCTATTTTCATTGTGCCGAGCAGAAAGGTTATAGTGGTATCGGCATATATACCCGCAAAAAACCGGATCAAGTCATCGAAGGCATTGGTATTGCCGACATTGATGCCGAAGGTCGCTATCTGCAAGCTGATTTTGGCAATTTAAGCATCATTTCAATCTATCTACCATCTGGTTCCAGCGGTGAACATCGGCAAGCTGCAAAGTTTTATTTCATGGAAAAATTTTTTCCGATATTGCAAAACCTAAGAGCCAGTAATCGAGAAATCATTTTATGCGGCGATTGGAATATTGCACACAAGGAAATCGACCTTAAAAATTGGCGCTCCAATCAGAAAAATTCCGGCTTCCTGCCTGAAGAACGCGACTGGCTGTCTAATGTATTTGAAAATTTCGGTTTTATCGATGTATTTCGCCAGCTGAACACCGAACCGGATCAGTACACTTGGTGGTCGAATCGTGGGCAAGCCTGGGCGAAAAACGTAGGTTGGCGCATCGACTACCAAATCGCCACACCTGCTATTGCACAACAAGCGCGGACTACTTCAATTTATAAAGATGAGCGTTTTTCCGATCATGCGCCACTAATCATCGACTACGATCACGAATTATGACATCGGCGGCATTATCCAGTTGGTTGCAAGCACTGCGGGTATATACCCACCCCCGCGTACTCGGCATGCTGTCGCTGGGATTTTCCGCCGGATTACCGTTGCTATTGATCATGGGTACGCTGTCATTCTGGTTGCGGGAGGCTGGTATCGACCGCACCACAATCGGCCATCTGAGCTGGATCGGTTTAGCCTACAGCTTTAAATGGCTATGGTCTCCGCTGGTTGACCGAATGTCACTGCCACTGCTGACGCGATGGCTGGGTCGCCGTCGCGCCTGGTTGCTACTGTCGCAGATCACCATTGCCATGGCACTGACGGGCATGGCACTCACCGATCCTGTTATGAATCTGACACATTTAGTGTTTTTCGCACTGGCCGTGGCATTCGCATCCGCCACACAGGACATCGCACTCGACGCTTATCGTATCGAAGCCGTTGCGGCAGAATTGCAGGGCGCAATGGCTGCCACGTATCAAGCCGGTTATCGCGTCGCGATGATCCTGGCTTCAGCTGGCGTGTTATGGATTGCTGCGGCGGTTGATGTCACCGCAGATAATTACGACCACGCACCGTGGCGTTTCGCTTATCTGGTAATGGCCGCCAGCATGGTGGTCGGCATTATCAGTACATTTATCATTCGCGAACCGGATGTGCCCTACAGCCGATTAATCTCAGAAAATGAAAAAATCGCACAACAAGCCATTGCAACGTGGCACCTTCATCCCCGCATCGGCAACCTGCTGGTTTGGCTTTATGGCGCATTAATTGCCCCATTCCGCGATTTTATCATGCAACATGGCCGGCAGGCATTGCTGATCCTGGGTCTGATTGCCATCTACCGTATCTCCGATGTCGTAATGGGCGTAATGAGCAATCCCTTCTATGTCGACATGGGTTATAGTAAAGAAGAGGTTGCCACGATTTCGAAAGTGTATGGCGTCATCATGACTATCGTAGGTGCGGCGATCGGTGGTGTGCTGACGCTCAAAATCGGCATCATGCGCACGCTGTTTCTGGGGGCAGTGCTGTCTGCCGCGACCAATCTGCTGTTTGTCTGGTTAGCAGGACGGGGGCATGATATCAGTGGGTTAATTTTTACCATTTCAGCAGATAATCTTTCTGCTGGTATCGCTTCTTGCGCTTTTATCGCTTATTTATCCGGACTAACCAACTCGGCATATTCAGCCACTCAGTATGCATTATTTAGCTCGGTAATGCTGCTGCTACCCAAATTCATCGCCGGTTTCAGCGGACAATTTGTCGATGCATACGGTTATGAAAATTTCTTTATAGCAACCGCTATACTTGGTTTGCCTGTTTTGATTCTGGTGTGGCTCGCCGGACAAGCTAAGTTTACGCATTCTTCCGAATAATCATCTTTCATGCAGACAAATCCTGAAACTGAATATCAAGCGCTGATCAGCGTCGGCGAGCTAAAGCCGGATGCCGATCAAGCTAAAGCCGTTGCCGCTCTGGAGCGATTACATGGTGAATTGCTTAATGCCCGCACAACCGGAAAGAAATGGCCTATTCGATTGTTTCTCTGGCTTGGCAGTAATAAATCGGCCCCCAAAGGCATTTATCTCTATGGGGGTGTAGGACGCGGCAAATCCATGCTAATGGATTTATTTTACAAGACAATTCCAATCGAATCGAAGAAACGCGTTCATTTCCATGAATTCATGCTTGATGTTCATGCCCGACTCAAAAAATGGCACGAATTCTCAGTACAGGAACGTGCACAACAGGGCTCGCGCGCCAGCGATGCAGACCCGATTCCTTCGATCGCACGGAAAATAGCCGATACCACAATGCTATTATGTTTTGACGAATTCCAGGTTACCGATATCGCCGATGCGATGGTGCTGACCCGGCTTTTCAATGAACTGTTTGCGCAAGGTGTCGTGGTAGTCACCACCTCTAATTGTTCACCCGACGATCTCTACAAAAATGGTTTGAATCGCCAGCGCTTTCTACCATTCATTCAACAGATAAAAGATAAGCTTGAGATTATTTTACTGAACAGTCCAATCGATTATCGCTATAACCGCTTGAAAGGTGCACAAACTTACTATTTCCCGGTTAACGAAGCAACTACGACCGAGCTGTCGGCCACATTCTTTCGCCTTACCGACCGCCGTGTGGAAGACCGTCACAAGGTTCCCAGCGAAGAATTAAACGTGCAGGGTCGAATGTTGTTTGTTCCTAAAGCAGCGCGAGGCGTCGCCGTTTTTTCGTTTAAACGCCTGTGCGCCAATCCTCTCGGTACCGCAGATTATCTCGCCATTGCCAGAACCTATCATACCGTCATCATGGTTGCGATTCCGCAATTCAACCAGGAAAACAACAACGAAGCCAAGCGTTTCATCCATTTGATCGATGTACTCTATGAACATGGCGTGAAATTTTTGTGCTCAGCCGCTGTACCTCTGCAATCACTGTATGCCGGAGGAGATATCAGTTTTGAATTTGAACGCACGATTTCGCGTCTGATGGAAATGCAATCGGAAAGTTATCTGGCAAGAGGCCATGGCAAAAACTTGTATAGCTAAATAATCACCCACTTAAACTGGTGATTATTTAGCTTGTTATACTTCAAAAACCAAAGACATCATTAACCGTAACCAAGAAGAGTATCGACCCCACCTTGCTCATCGTCAGCCTGGATAGTTACCTCGTAAATGTTATCATGATTGGCGTTCAATAGCGCTCCAAAATCCGGTGCGCTCGCAAAACTTAATGCCCCGCTATTGGAATTAATGTTGAACAGCACTTGATCGTTGCCGCCACTGATGTTGTAAGACAGCGTATCACCGGTATCTATATCGCTAGAGCAATCACCGTTGTGTTAGATGAGAAAACCAAACAGTCCAAAGAATTTATATTTGCAGTTAATGTGAGTTCTGAGTGATGTTTGCAAAATAATGTGAGCTGAAAATTGCAATGTTTGCAAGTTTTGCGAATTATGTTTGCATGCTCTCACACATATCTAGCGACAAAATGATAACAATTTCATAGGATAAGGCGCTGGCTGCAATCGTAGCGCCACAAGGCCCGACTGAAAGAAATCTGGAATGAGTGTATCCTGTATTTATCTTTATATCTGCCCATGAGCATACCAAAATGAACATACTCATAACAGGCGCAACAGGATTTATCGGCCGTCACCTAGTACAACGTCTACAGCAGAATCACCACACGATCAAGATACTGAGCCGCAACGGCAAACACGCAAGCCAGATGCTCGGCGTTCCGGCATTTGACTGGGACTATGCCACACAAGACGTGCCTGCTGAAGCATTACAAGATTGTCAGGTCATCATCAATCTGATGGGTGAGAATCTGGGAGATGGTCGCTGGACCGAGGCACGCAAGCAGGAGATTTATGCTTCACGCATACTCAGCACGCGAAAGCTCGTAGCTGCTACGCCAGATAATTTACAAGCTTTCATTTGCGGTTCGGCAATCGGTATTTATCCAGGCATAGGCGATGATTTGTATGACGAATCCTATGCAGTGCCTGAGCAACTCAGTTTTATGCAAACCATTTGCCATGATTGGGAATCGGAAGCTGCTCGGATTGAGCATGGAGGCATACGTCGCGTCAGTATTCGCACTGGAGTAGTACTGGGTGATGGCGGTATGCTGCGAGAACTATTGCCAATTTTCAAATTGAGATTAGGTGGGCCTGTCGGCAATGGCAAACAATGGTTGCCTTGGATACATATTGACGACATTGTTTCGGTTTATCTCGAAGCGGCACTGGATACTCGTTATCAGGGTGCAATTAATGCCGTATCCCCCAATCCGGTACGCTATCGCGAATTTGCAACTCAATTGGGTGAAGCGCTACATCGCCCTTCTTTCTTCCCTACACCGGCATTTATCCTAAAACTGGCATTGGGCGAAGCGGCTGCATTGGCTTTAAACAGTTATCACATCACCCCCAAGAGGTTGTTAGAAGAATATGATTTCAAATTCAAATTTGGTAATTTATCGATGGCACTGGCCGATTTATTTGCCGAAAGCTAATTCTTCACACTAAACAAATCTTGTGATGAAGACACCCCTTGCTGTGTTCTGGTTCCGGCGTGATCTGCGTTTGGATGATAATGCCGGACTATCACATGCTCTGGCATCCGGGCAACCAGTTTTACCGATTTTTATATTTGATCCATCAATCCTGACAGGATTGCCCGAAAACGATGCACGCATCACTTTCATCTACGATACCTTGCAAGCCCTGCGCGCGCAGCTGGAAAAAAAATATGCGAGCTCAATCGCTCTCTATTACGGAAATCCATTAGAAGTTTTCGAGCAAATTCTGCGTTCACATCCTGTTGTTACAGTTTACGCCAATCATGACTACGAGCCTTTTGCACGCAAACGGGATAAAGCCGTACATCAATGGTTACAAACACGATCGGTGGACTTTTATACCTATAAAGATCATGTGTTATTTGAAAAAAAAGAGATCACCAAGGACTCGGGCAGCCCCTACATCGTGTATACCCCCTATATGCGCAAATGGAGAAAGATTCAGAATCAAGTAACGCTGATGAATTATTCAACCTTGGCAAAACTGGAAAGTACGATTAAACATCCATACTTGCCTAACCTTTCGCTAGCTGATATTGGTTTTGTTCGATCTACCCTAACCATTCCAGCTTACCGATTGGACACCGAATTGCTGCGAAATTATGCGCGTGACAGAGACTTTCCTGCATTAGCCGCCACATCGTTGTTAGGTCCGCATTTACGATTCGGCACAATTAGCATTCGGCAAATCTTTCAGCAAGCACTGAACCACAGTAACGATAGTTTCAGCAATGAACTGATCTGGCGCGAATTCTTCAGCCAGATCCTGTGGCATTTCCCCCATACACAAAATAGCAGTTTCAAGCCACGCTATGACCGCATTCAGTGGCGCAATAGCGAAGCTGAATTCGAGCGTTGGTGTAAAGGAACCACCGGCTACCCTCTGGTCGATGCCGGCATGCGTCAACTGAATGCAACCGGCGCTATGCACAATCGGGTGCGCATGATTACCGCCAGCTTTTTGTGCAAACACTTATTGATTGATTGGCGTTGGGGCGAAGCCTATTTTGCGAAAAAATTGCTGGATTACGAAATGGCAAGCAATGTCGGAAACTGGCAATGGGTAGCGGGTTGTGGCGTGGATGCCGCACCTTATTTCAGAATTTTCAATCCGGAAACGCAACTCAAGAAATTTGATAAAAACTCCAACTATATTCAGGCTTGGGTAAATGATTGGCGCACGCCCGGCTATCCAGAACCGATTGTCGAACACACTTATGCACGGGAGCGTTGCTTAAAAGCCTATCGGCAGGCTATCGGCTAAGCGAATAACTGGCATGCAGCGCAGACGCTAATCGCTTTCAGTTCCAACCCCAGGTTGGAGTAATATTACTGTTTGCTGATAGCAGGTGCGAGAAAAGTAAATCAACCACGTTACAATACCAAACAGCTTGAAGCCATCTTCGACCAGAACTGCAATACCTGTTTGCCGCAATACCAGATCAGACACGATGGATAATGCCAAGAAGGCGCAAGCTATTAATAGAATGATGTAATCTGTCCGTAAAATAATCCTAGCAAAGATAATGAAAAAGAACAGCATCGCCAAAATATATGCCAAATAAAAAACCTTCTCCGGCACATTTAAATACTGCGGAAAAATATGCTCATGCAACAAGCAGAAATCATCGACCAGCAAAACAAAGGTCAATGCCGCTGAATATAGCAAATATAACCCGATTTTCTTGCTGCCATTTTTTATCAAAAGCACTGCCACAAACAGGCAAATAGCCGCCGAGAATGTCCAGAGTAACACCCCCACATTGGACATGACCCCGAGAAATGGATTGAATTTGAGTATCGCAGCAGGTTCCCGGAAAAAATTATCGATCAATATGCTGTATTGCCGACTGATAATCCAGACCGAAAAAAGCGCAACCACCACGATCAAATAAGGAATCATCAGCAAACGCAGTGAACCTTTCAGTTGGTCAAGTATTTGGTTGAAAAAGTCCCTGGATATCAATTCGGTTAGTCTCATAAATATACTCATATAAACAATTGATCCGTACAGCTGTGACACACGTACACTTGAGTTTGCTTGCGACGCAAACAAGTGTCAAGTTAATTCCTAAATTACCACATCGAAGGCAACCACACTCACCGCGCACAACTGCTTTCCATCCCAAAAAACTGAGTTTAGAAGAAAAAACATACCTTTACGTCCAAGAGGATTAGAAAATTTTTCGAATTGATTTCTTTTCTCCCCTAAATTTAAAAATTCTGTAATCCTTAAAAAAACCTTGACAGTCGATGTCAAAAAATCATTCTCATTCAATAGCTCCAGGCAATATTTATAAAACCTAATAATTACAATGTGGCAAAAATCAAATATTTTTCCCAACCCTAAGAATAAACGCGAAAATTAAGCCCATAAATACCTCATAATATCTATCGTGATGCATTCATCTAACGCATTTCCATTCCATACTCGTTTTTTTAGTGTTATCCTTACTGTGAGTAAGTGCTTTTCTTATTCGAATAAAGCCATATTTTAGTGTTTTAGAATCAAGCAACCCAATGATCTTCTAAAAAGAAATCTTGCTCCATAAAAGGAAGTTCACTTCCGGATAAAGATTTTAGATATGGTCTGTAACTGATAAAGTTTCAACGTGACATTAAATTTGTTTATAAGCAATTTTTGATTTTAATAACAAAGGAGATTCTCATGAAATATTTACTATTAGCAGCAGTTCTCTTAGCGTTCACACTCCCTTTAACCGCATGCGGGGGCGAAGGTAAACCTGGGCAATACCCACCAAGCCTTTATAAAGACAGTAAAGAGGGAGACTCTCAATAAAATTCTCTTGCTGCTGATTCTCTGGCAGATCCAAGAGGATCAAATATAATTAAATAGCAATAATAAGGAAGCAGGCAACCATAAGTTTCTTTTGACGAAAAGATCGCAATTAGAAATTTTAAAAACTTGTTTTCAATTGAGCCCTGGAAAAAATCCAGGGCTCTTATTTGGAACTTAGAATACCAAACCTCAAAGATATTTATCAATAACAAGCTAGTTCTTACTGATCTAAGTTTCTCGCTCAGAATCCGAATGCACCGCATGATAACTGCGAGCAGGTCACTGATTCCCTCGCACCTCTTAAGTAATTTCTCACCTGATATTTACGTCCTTCGCTGATTCTCACTCGCTCTATTTCTCATTCAGTTTCCATTCACAGTGCTCTGTGTAAATTGACATTACCAAGAATAAATCTGAAAAAATAACTGAAGGAGAAACATCATGGACATTCAAACAACAAAGGTGATCAGCCTGTTACTGAGTACAGTATTAGTCATTACTTTAGCGGCCCCTTCATTAGCACAAGCCGGCAGAGGCCATCACGGCCATCATCACGGACACCACCATGGTCATCACCATCATCACAATTACGGTGGATATGGTTATGTATATAGCCAGCCTCGTGGCTATTACCAGCCCTACTACCCGCAAACACGATATAATTATAATTACTATCCTGCGCCGGTGTACATCCCTCCTCCTCAAACTATAATGGGCATTGGCACCGGAAATATTGATTTTATGATACGCTTCTGACAAGCATGGCTAGCAACAGGTATTATAACAACGTACCTGTTGCAGCTTGATTTCTATCTCCAGCATATGGGGTGGTCAGTATGAATAGAAAATGGAAAATTTTAGTAATCATGGTGGCGCTAATTGCCCCGAGCACTCTGACAATAGCGAGCTGGCAAAACAACACTGCAAACTATCACCGCACCGGAAACGGCACAGCAAGCGAAATCACCGAGCAGAAAGCGATCACGATCGCACAACAACACTTCAAAGGCCGGGTGCTAGCGATCAACCAGATCAACCATACTTACCGCATTAAAATACTCAGCGACCAAGGCATAGTGCACACAGTTCTCATCAATGCACAGGATGGTTCGGTGATATCCACTCAATAGCTCATGAAAGTCGTTGTTTCAAGCAAATTTAATTTTTCTCAAACCGATATTTCAGGAGTCAAGAATGCGTATCCTGGTCATTGAAGATGAAATCAGGTTACAAAATCAGATTCGTCAGCAATTAGAAACCGCGGGTTATATGATCGATACTTGCAGCGATGGTGATGAAGGTTTATTTCTTGCCTCAGAATACCCACTAGATGCGGCCATTATTGATATCGGCTTGCCCGGAAAATCTGGCTTGGAAATTGTCAAAGCACTGCGTGAACGCGGAAATCTACTACCAATTCTGATTCTGACCGCTCGGAGCAGTTGGCAAGACAAAGTGCAAGGCCTGGAAATGGGTGCGGATGACTACCTGACCAAACCATTTCAAATGGAAGAACTGCATGCCAGAGTTAAAGCGCTACTACGTCGCGCGACCGGCATACCACAGGCAATTCTAAAATGCGGCCCCATCACTTTGGATGTCACTGCTCAATCCGTTGCCATCAACGATGTTAAAATTGAGTTCACATCGTTTGAATATCGTCTGCTGGAAGAATTGGTTCGCCATCATGGCGAAGTTCTCTCCAAGCACACATTATCCGACTACCTCTACCCACACGACGAAGATCGTGACAGCAATGTACTCGAAGTCATGATCGGCCGACTACGCCGCAAACTCGATCCTAATGGTACTCTGAATCCTATTGAAACCATGCGTGGCCGCGGTTATCGCTTCACCCTGGGTTGCAATAAATCGTCATGATGTCATTAAACCAGCGCATCCTGTTCAGCGCAACCTTGGTTTTGCTGATTTTTATCGTTGGAATTGCGCTGACTCTGGATCGTGCTTTTTATGATAGTGCGCGCTTAGGTGTAAAAGATCGACTATTCGCCAAGCTGCTCATGCTCATGGGAGATGCCGAAGTTGAAGATTCCAACGAATTGGATGTGCCAACCAATTTGCTCGATGCAGAGCTCGGCCACGTCAATTCAGACACCTATGCTTATATCGTCGATCCGACCAATACTATTGCCTGGCGCTCTAATTCATCGCTCAACAAACCCTTACCGCCTACTGCCTTACTAGAAAAAGGAAAAAAAGAATTTAGCCAAATCATGCTCAATGAAGAACCCTACTTTATCTATCGCTACGGCGTTGCCTGGGAAACCCCTGCCGGAGATTATCCGCTGACTTTCATTGTCATTACGGATACCGTATTGTTTGAGGCGCAGATTGAACGCTATCGGGAAGATTTGTGGGGCTGGCTGAGTATCATGGCAGTTTTTCTATTAGCAACTCAAATGCTGGTATTACGTTGGGGGCTACAGCCGCTTCGCAAGGTATCGACCGAAATTGCCGCCATAGAATCCGGACAGAAAGAAAACTTGAAAGGTATTTATCCCAGTGAAATACAAGTATTAACCGATAGCATTAACTCTCTGATCAACCACGAACATAAACAACAGAAACGCTATCGTAATGGTCTCGCCGACTTAGCACACAGTCTCAAAACACCACTCGCCGTTCTACAGGGCGCAATCCAGGGCGAAGAAGATGAAACCATCCGGCGCAAAACGATTCAGGAACAAATTGACCGTATGGATAACACCATCCAGTATCAATTACGCCGTGCCGCAACTGCCGGCAGCTCACCGGGCATGAGACTGATCTTGCTACGCCCCATGGTCGACCGAATTGTTAACACCGTGACGAAAGCCTATCGTGATAAAAGCCCGCACATCACTACTGAGATCGATGAATCCACCGGCTTGCGTATCGACGAGGGGGATTTAATGGAATTATTGGGAAACCTGATCGACAATGCCTTTAAATGGTGCCGTCAGAGTATTCATTTATCCGCCGGATATCAGGGAAGCCAGATGATCATTCAGGTCAAAGATGATGGCCCCGGTATTCAATCTCATGAAATCGCTAGAATTCTCGAACGTGGCGTACGCGCCGATCAATCTATACCTGGTCACGGTATCGGCTTGGCCATCGTGCGTGATATCACACAAGTTTATGGTGGTGAACTTTCAATCGAAAACAATCCAGCTGGTGGCCTCTGCGTTGCTCTGCGCTTGAAGCAGAATAAGCAGCACTGATTTTGTTCACAGTGAGCTTGCCGATGTTGATACCGGTTTAAAATCAACCAGATTTTCTTCTGGAAAATATATTTCTTTTTCCCGCTGCTGTATTCTGATCTTTGCATTGGCTGCGCTTTGTTTGTAACGGAAAGATTCATTGCCGAAGAACTTTGCAAGGTTAGAGTCATTTTCAGGTGCAGATGATGATGTAATAATGTTCTGAATCATATTGTTGAGTTAATTGACATGAGTTTTTCAGAGTTTGATGTCACCCGCCGCACCCGCAAAGGAAACTTTCTCAATCAAATCGATTACCTGATTTGATTGGGAATTGATAGAAAAAGCAATCGCTAAGTATGGTGCCGCAGGCCGTCCTGGCTATCCCGGGTTGCTGCTGTTCAAGATGTTGCTGGTAGGAATCTGGCACGGTGGACTCAGTGATGAATCCGTTGAAGACAGGGCTAACGCGAATCTGCACGTGATGCGGTTTTTGGGCCTGAGTCTGGAACACGATGTTCCGAATCATTCGGTACTGTCTCGTTTTAGGACACGATTAACACAAGCGCATGCCTGGGATGATTTGCTGAAGAAGATCAATCAACAGATCCAAGG
>NZ_CADEGP010000033.1 GCF_902826915.1 uncultured Nitrosomonas sp. | reverse complement strand
AGGCTAGTCGACCTTGGGGTTCAAAGTCAAGTCATTTGTCATAAAATTACCTTCCAAAACCCATGGTTTCTCCTCCTCTTTTCACCCTTTTCCCCTTTACTCACAATAGCTAAAGGGATAATCAATACTTCTCCAAATTCCTTGGAAATATTTCTGAACTCCACACGATTATTCCCATTCACGCCAACCTTTAATAAGCGGGAGATAAATTCCTAATTTAATTGGTCGCGAATCAATTTGCCGCATCATTTTTGCATAACAATTCAACTGCTCCCGATAACGAACCTCTTCACAATTTAGAAAATTTTGAATATCTGTACCTTCATGACTACTTATTTTGTAATCAATTATCCACCCAATTCCCTTAGAATCATTGAACGTTCTGTCAATCACGCAACTCATGAGCTTATTATCAACAATTCCGGCAATCTTCAATTCATTTTTTGCATGCTGCCGACCCCTCAGAATCCACCGTCCTCGCTCATCACTGATTGCATTGACCAATGCTAAAATCACGCGATCAATCGCGCTTTCCACTTCCTTATCGTCTCCGCTCATACCATCAGCAAGCAAATTCTGTTTTAGCAAACCGCGCATCATTTGTATACGAACAGTATCCCAGCCACGCAGCTCATCTTCAGCAATTTTTCTTAACCAGCAATGCACTACATTACCCACGTGACGAGCCATCTCTCCCGCCCATGAAAATTCAATCTCTTCCAAAATTTTTTTAGTTTCGTATACTTCCTTCCAAGCTATCGATTTTGGAGCATCTGGTAATGCCCATCCTTCCTTCAGTCTATATATACCTTGATTGTTTATATCACCGACAATCACTTCACAATCTTTGTTTTCTAGTTTAGAGTTCTCATTTATCGTATTTTTTTCAGCTGCTTCATAGTAAATCAATTGCACAACAGGCCATAGCTTATTTAGCAATGAACTCGCCGCTGGCTTTTTAGGTATATATTTTCTTTCATCATCCTCGATCAGGCTCACATCACCCAACAAATGCAAAAACTTCCTGGCACGTGTCGCAGCCACATATAGCAAACGATCCGCTTCATGCTGCTCTTTATCACACTCAATTTTCTCCATCCACCTATAAATCGGATCAGAATTCAGTCCTGTTTCCTGGATGGGAGCAAGTAATAACTCTGGATTAACTGACTTGTGTCCGACTCCAATCCAATCAAGCGGTTGCTCCATCCATCTCAACAATTGCTTATCGCTTCTGCGCTGTTCTCGACCAAGCCCAGGTATAATGACTGTATCAAATTCAAGTCCTTTAGCTTTATGAATCGTCATAACCTGCAAAGAATCATCTATAATCAAATCCGGTGATGCATAGAGCGTATTCAATCCTTTCTCAAAACTTGCCAAATCCCGAGTCGCACCGGCTTCTTCCTGTTTCTCCAGATAATTCAGAAAGATCATGGCATCGTCCCAGATTGTTGCAATCTCACTCTTATTTTTTCCAACGGGATTAATACACCCTGGTCCGCCCAAAACTTGCCAGACTGCTTCGACCGTCATACGTAGCGACTGGCGTTGCCGATGAAATATGCAAGGTATTAGAGTTTCGCGTAGTCTCTCTAATCGTGCCTTTGCATCGGCTGAAATGTACCGCCAATAATTATTATCATAAATTAATTTCCATATGACTGTTTCTTTGATAGTTGTATCGCAATTTTTTCCTTTCTGTTCATTGCCGGCTTTAAATAAAGCATCAATGTCTTTAAGCAAAAGTCCGCACCATGGCGCACGTAATAATGCAGACCAAGCTATCTGATCCGCCAAATTTATCAAGGCACGGGTAAGTATAAGCAAATCTTGAACTACTGGCTTGTAATGCAGCAACTCAATATCAATGGCACAGAACCGCAGGTCAGATTCTTTTAACTTCGGAACAATCGCTTGTAGATGGCTGCGGTTACGCACCAAAATTGCGATGGTACCTGCCGGATAATCACGGCGAGTTTGCTTGATAATTTCTACAATCTGTCTGGCCTCAGCAACTTGATTTCTATCAAACAAAGGGTATACCCGCACTGCAACCTCAGTAAGCTTAGGGTGTACCGCAGCTGAAGGTGTATAAACCACTGCGCCGGATTGAATTTCTTCACAATCAGGCATAATTTGTGTAAAGGTTTCATTAACCCAATCAATAATGCCTTGCTGTGAACGGAAATTAGCACTGAGCGTGATCGGTTGCAAAATTAGTTGACCAATCCCAGAATTTCTAGCTTGTAAAAAAAGCCCTACTTCCGCTTCCCGAAAACGATAGATGGATTGCATCGGATCTCCCACAACGAATAGGCTACGTCCATCTCCTACTTCCCAGCCGCCAATAAGTTTTTCAATTAACTTAAACTGACTGATCGAAGTATCCTGGAACTCATCGATTAGCAAATGTTGAATACGATAATCCAATGCCAACGCCAGGTCTGTAGGGAATTCGGAATCCCCCAATGCAAGCAATGCCCGCTGCGTAACTTCCGAGAAATCCACAAAACCACTGGCTTGAAAAATAATCTTAAGTTGTGCGACGGCATACGGCAATAATCTTGTTATTGCACCAAGAATGCTCCATTGTTGATCCGTATAATATACTGGTGGTAGTAGGCGTATATCATGCAGCGCTTGTCGGAAAATTTCCTCTGAGCCAAGCATAGCGATCAAAGCACGCCATCGGCTTTTCCACATTCTTGCTACATTTTTCTCAATCTTGCTATCGCCAGACGGAAAACCTTCGTTAATAGAGATTTTTTTTCTCCAAAAACCCTCTCGAGTAAGTAGCAATTCTGCAATTCCATGCCAATATTCAATATCAATTGGAGTCAGGCTATCCATTTGATTAAAAAATATTATGGGTGATTCTCTGTCATCAGCAATCAGATTTGCAGCAGCATAATGCAACAAATCTAGTAGCTCATTCTCTAATAAATTGGGAAATTGCAGCGAAACATTTTGCAATGCACGATAGCGCAAATTTTGTAAAGATTTTTCTAGCTCTTGCCGGGTTCTACCATGTATATGGCGTAGCCAGTGATCACGACGTGCCAGCATCTCGGCAAGTAAAGATTCGAGACGCCCCATGTCGTTATCCAAATGCTCAAGCAGCTGCTCCACATCATCAGCAATTGCATGGTCTTGCTGCATCGATTCTAGCGTAGCTCGTACCGCTTCCAAGTAAAAATTGGTAGCGTCCTCAATCGTCTCAGGCTGCGCTCCGAATTTTGACAGCAAAGGCATCTGTCGTGTCAAGGAAGCGCACAATGAATCAATCGTCTGTATCCGCAGTCGCTCGGGGTGCTCGACAAGATGCCAACCAGCTTGCTGATCACGCAATAAAACAGCCGCTGCCAACTCCTGATTCAGTTTCTCATAAGCAGTTCGAACCTCTTTAGTAGGATTGCATGCAACTTCAATCTCGGCAAGAACCCGAGTACGCATTTCTGCTGCAGCTTTGCGCGTAAAGGTAATGGCCACAACCTCTTCAGGCGTATCGACACAAGCAAGTAATTTGAGATAGCGCTGGATAAGTAGCGCCGTTTTGCCCGACCCAGCCGGTGCCTGGACGATGAATGATTGAGCTGGATCAAGTGCTTGATAGCGTTGATCTGCATCAGGAATCGACTTAGAATCAGTCACTTCCCTTGCTCGACCCAGTCATACCATCATCAATCCGCTCATGAATCCGACAAAATAACTGCATGTCACAATACTTACACGTAACAGGAAAATTTTTGGGATTTACTTTGGCATCACCATTGCAAAAACCTGTTGCAAGATTTGTCAAATGTTGCCGCCAGGCCTCAATCAAATCCTCCCACGTGTCAAACCGCGTAAATTTATCTAATTGCGAAAAAGCTTTTATACCTGGCAATAGATCCGACTCCCGCAATATTGCCGCAAACCCCATTTCACCTCGCTTTATAACAGCAAATGCGGCACCTTCAGCTTGTTGTCCGATTTCAGTCATTACCAGATATAAAGGTAGTTGCGGCTCATCTAGACGCTCTCCTATCATCGATTGAATGGATTTTTTACTTGTTTTGTAATCGATAACAATACGTTGCCCGCCCTCCAATTCATCGACTCGATCTAAGCGAGCGTTTAGGATCAAGTCACCTATTTGGATGGTTCGATTTTGTTCTACAGCAATTACCTTAAAATAACTACGCTTCTTCTCTTCCGCCAGCCATCCAAGTGCCAAGCGAAACAAACGTCGTTGTTCAATTTGTGCAAAACGCCCCGAAAGTACTGTAGATCCATATTGCTGCATTTCTGAAATGGCGCTGTTTATAATATCCTTTAACATACGGTCAAGATTGTGATCACTGATGCCATCAAGCGCCTCTTTAGTTCTCAATTGTTGCCATAGCTGGGCTAATACCTGATGCACCAACGAGCCTCTTTCTACTGCATTTAGGCCTGTATGCGGTACGTCCAAACTGGTGATAGACAATCGATGCTTAGCCCAAGCACGGAATGGGCATGCAGCATAATCCTTGATTACCGATGTGCCCCCCTTTATACCTTGCTTGATGATTTCTTTATCCAGTGGTGGCGATTCGCAATCTGCTATGTATTCCATTTTGCACGATCGAATAATCCGGTCATGATGCTGTTCCATATCAGGAAATATCGGCCTACTAAGTGGTATCGATTGAATCAATGGGCTAGGCTTTAATTCATGCCCATCACGATCATCACTATACTGGGGATGACTTAAAACAATATCTCTGGAGCTAGAAAACCACTTCTGCGTCAGTCGTTGGCAGTAGGCAGATGACTCCAGTGCTGACCCCAAGGGTAATTTTGCTTTGCGTTGCAGCTCTAATGGCAAAAAAGGATTCGGATGGGATCGCAAAGGCCACTGTTCATCAGATAACCCCATGATCCACAAATGATCAAATTCCATTCCGATCGCTTCCAATACACCGATAATTTGCACAGGCACATTAGGTGTTTCAGGCTGAAACAACGTATTGTCCGCCATTTGTCTCAGTCGGCTGATAGCTTCATAGTAGGTGGTTTTTGCATTGACTTGATCGAACGCTGCAAAATTTGCGACAAGTGTCTGCCACTTTTTAAGTGTCTGATACTCATTCGAATCCAAGCTACGCTCCCCAGGGAAACCCAAAATTTGCAATGCCTCGGACATAATTCTGGCGAATACAGTATGACTGGCCGATTCCGGAAGCTTAGTTCGACGAAATATCCTTAACACTGACAAACACTGCAGCAAAATTGGGCATTTTTTTTGGCCATCTGCTTGCAATACGAGTACGAGTAATCGCTCCAAAGAGATCTCAGGTTCAGTATAACGGCGCATTTGTGCATCTAGCAGCGCGCGTTGACCCATTTCAGTTTCACTTCCTGCAAGAAATGGCGAACACAACCAATGACTAATACGATTAAATTCTATTTTTTGATCCAATAATGCCAAGCTTACAAAAGCTGCATCAATCAATGGGTAAGTTGTTAGTGCCAAACCCAACGAAACATTAAACGGGGCAATACTATGTTTTGCTCCCGGTAGCGCAAATCGGATATCTGGATCCATTACCTCATTAAAAACACGAATCAGCTTATTGCGATAGTTGGGCAGCGCCGGCACCACGATACCCACACGCACACCATAACTTGCTGTTTCAATTCTGGACCGCGCCCATATTGCCGCTTGATGAATTTCCTCTTGACTATTCGCATATTCAAACCGCTGAATGTTCGCCAGCGATTGCTGGTATTGTGTAGCTGGATTATTAGCTATCACCACCTCACAACCGCAATCGCTCATTTTCTTTAGGAAGGTGATTTGCTGTGGTGTAATAACATCGAAGCCGTAACAAACCATTAAAGATGGTTTATCAATACCAAGAAATTCATATTGTTCTGTAATCAGATCACAAATACGCGCTTGATCTGTTTGTCGGTTAAATGCCGTTATATCTTGATATGTTTTTGCCCAACCTAGAAACACTTTAACATCTTCGTTTGATGCAAAATTACCTAAACGATGGATCAATCGCCAAGCGTGTGCGAGATGCCACGCCTCACTGACCGAGCGCGCCGTTTGTGAAATTCTCAATAATACCTTTCCATCTTTTGAAGATAGAATAATTGATTCCCAAAGCATTTGCTCCTGATGCACAGACAATAACGAAGGCAATATAGATGCTGCTTTAGCATACAATGATTCGAGGTGAATTCGCTCAATTAGCGATGAGAATGGCAGGATATCTGCCGAATACCACGCAGTTTTTTGCTGGTTGATTTGCTCTTGATTAAATTTTTCATTAAGCGCTAATGCAAGCCTCCGGTTAGGTGTAACCACCAAGCTGCCAGCATTTATGCGCTTAGAAATTTCATCAAAGGGAATCTGTGGGAATTGTGAGAAATCAAACATGCGGTATCTAAATTACCGCCATTTTTACTTAGCGTTGCAGTTGATCCAACTTGCCTTTAACACTAGCCCAGTCATCTGCATCAGGCAATGCATCTTTTTTCTCAATAATCGGGCGCCATGTTTTAGATAATTCGGCATTTAGCGGAATAAAGTGCACCTGTTCATCGGGCACATCATCCTCAGCGTAAATAGCCTCCACCGGACATTCTGCAACACATAATGTACAATCAATACATTCATCCGGATCTATCACTAAAAAATTTGGACCCTCACGGAAACAATCTACCGGACACACATCCACGCAGTCCGTATACTTACATTTAATACAATTTTCAGTTACAACATAAGTCATGACAACTTCCTTGCTTAACACTTTTATAGAATGGTATATTTTAGCAGAATTCCAATCAGTAACGCCATCACCAAAGCTACTAGAAACGCATATTTTAGTGACGATCGCGGATAATCCTTTTACTTAATAGATTAAGAAACTGTCAAGCCACCCGGCGCTCATCTTAATTATCTATTGGCTATCGCTTGCGCATTCAAATCCACGTATCAATATGCATTATCTTTACGCAAAACAATTAAGACAGTCTTAAGAATGATCCAAAGGTCGAGCCAGATGGACCAGTGTTTAAGGTAATATAAATCGTGTTCAATGCGTGCTTGCATTTTTTCCAGCACTTCAGTCTCACCGCGCCAACCATTAACTTGAGCCCATCCGGTAATGCCGGGCTTGGCTTTATGCCGTAGCATATAACCTTTGATCAATTTGCGATAGAGTTCGTTATGCGCAACTGCATGAGGTCGCGGACCTACGATACTCATACGTCCCTGCAGCACATTGAAAAACTGCGGCAACTCATCCAATGATGTGCGACGCAGAAACCCACCAATTTTTGTGAACCGTTGATCGTTTTCCTGTGCCTGTTGAATATTAACACCATCTTCAATAACCGTCATTGAACGAAACTTATAAACAGTGATTTCTTCACCGTTAAGACCGTAACGTCGCTGTTTAAAAATAATTGGACCCGGTGAGGTAAATTTAACTGCTAATGCTATACATGCCATCAAAGGAGACAGCAAAATAAGGATGAGTAACGCAAGCACAAAATCGCTGATAGATTTAACTACACCATCGATACCGGTAAAAGGTGATTCATTCATGGCGACTACGGGAATATCACCAATATATTCAAACCGCGCCTGCATCAAATCAAAGATATAAATATCCGGAAGAAAATATATAGAAGTTGTTGTATCCGGTAATTCATCCATTAATTTCTGAATTCGTGGCTGTGATGACATTGGCAAGCTGATAAAAACCATATCAATGCTGTGCTTCTGAACATGAGGCACGACACCCTCCAGCCCCCCCAAACGTGAGCCAAAATTGACTGGTTGAACCGAATCCATTGCATGAGATTGAAATTTATCGGTGATTCGTGTGCTACCACGTTCATCGAAAAAACCTTGAAAATTGATTAGGAAAAAAGGATGCTCCGCAATATGTTTGATGAAGTGTAAACTGTTCTCGTTGATACCAATAACTATCGCCGAACGCAACTTACCTTTGTGATACAGATTGGCGACAATGCTATGCACTGTAAAATGACTTGCTATCAACATCAAAGGCGTGACAATAAACCAAGTCAGCAAAACTTCTCCAGAAAATTGGTTATGAAATTTGGTGGCATAGCCCAGAAATATCAGGATAGTAACAATAATTAGCCAACCCATCACGGTATCGCGCATATAAGCAAGCAAGCGGCCCTTGCGCCAGTTGCGGTAAACGAGGATACGCTCAAAAATGTAAGAAGAAATAAAAAAAGTAATAATAACTAGTATTAAATAGTAACTGGTGAAGTCTTCTTGATAGAACCATGTTGTCAGTATCAGCATGCTCCATATAATAAATGGGTCAAGCAGATGCTTGAAAAAGGCCACTATGGGCAAATCATTAACTGTCATCGTTGTCCGTAAGTATATTGTAGATTGACATTAACACCATTGGCGTTAAAACCACCAAATAAAGAGTCTGATTTCAAATCGGCATGATAAGCTGAGGCACTGAGTTCAAGGCCAAGATAAGGGTTATATACGAACCTGACAGTCGCATTGCGGATTTTATTGTGTACACCTAAAAAATTGGATAAATCTGGGTCAGTAAGGTTTGGATTTATGCGGTTACCAAAATTGCGTGTTTCATACGATAAATCTCCTTCCATACGTACTTTCTCTGTGATAAGCCAAAAGGGTATTAAGCTTACGCCAGTATTTAGACTGAAGCTTGCGGTCAGATTTTGCCTAGCCGCGGTTTCGCGCCATCCACTAACAGTCAATCCCGTTTTGTCTGTGGGGCGCCATTGAAAGGTACCACGCGCATTGAATCCGCTAAAGTCGCGCTGTGCATTGCTGGCATTCAGACGTTCTACCCACCCTCCACGCGCTTGGAAGCTGGTTTTACTGGTGACATCCCAGTTAATTCTAGCCATAACCTCTTTTTGATTGTAATCATTATTGACCAATGCTGGTGAAGGCTCAAAAGGAAAATTACCATCTATGTAGCGAAAAAGCACCCCAATCGTATTTCTACCAACTGTTCCGCGCGAAGAAACATAGTCAACCCCTCCTTCAAACTGATTTTCAGTGCGCTCAAGGAATCTTAAGCGTGGAACATCAGGAGGAGCTTTGATACTAAGATCATAGTGTGTAAATTCACCATTCAATCTCCATTTGGGATGAAACCGCCAGGCTGCGTTAACGTATTCTGTCAGTTCAGTACGGATAGATTTAATACCTGGCTGAAACAGGAAAGGCGCCAATGATTGTGTATAACTGGCCCCCATATTACCTTCTAGCTGATTGCCTATCAACCAGTTCCAGTTGCCGCTAAAATTTTTCAGATTGTTGTCCATATCGCTAAATCTATCAAACTGAACGCGACTATAGTTAAAGTTAGCACTTAAGCGCTGCCGGCTGATTTCCTTCTGAAAAATAACACCGCCGGTAAATCGATGCGACATATCAAAAAAATCTTTTTGAAGAATTGCCCTACGAATAGTTCCATCAGGAAGGTTGTCGACCCTCTGGTTATCCCTGAAGCGCAATATATTGTCATCAGCGGTATAAGAATAGCTTCCAAAAGGCTGTATCACTTTGCCAAAGGTCTGTTGCGCATGAGTGGGTGAGTTAAAAAAAACCAACATCATGCATCCTGAAACAAAAGACCCGAGCCGAATGGATCGTAACAAGCTAATCACGCTGGACATAAGACACTGACGGATGTACGTAACCGTACTTTCACTAAACAGATATTTCATCAACTTCAAATTCTCAGAGTTCGCATTATCATTACCTGAATATCGCAGATATTTGACAGAATCGCCTTTTCTTTCCCCTAGCATGTTCTCATAAAATTATTTTTAACAACAATTTTTCTATAAGAAAAACCGCCTTTTTGATCCATTCCTACCTAAGTGTCGCTATTTTTAACAATTAGATATAAATAATGATACAAAATGCCCTGTATGTGTTACAAAAGTTTAAAGCAATAGAATTACGGCACAATCTTCAATAACATTAGAACAGAATGAATAAATGTCAATCACAACATGAGAGGAGCGAAAGATATAGTGATGATGTCGAGGAAGATGAAAGCTTAATCTGAGCCTTGCAGACTTATTTATTGAGTCGACTTCTTTGCTTATTTGATTGGAAAATTAGTTACGTAACTCGACCGGCAATGATCCATAGGAGAAACTGATGAAATTCACATCACTTACACAGCGTTTTGCTGTCTGGTTTACATTGGTTTCTTTATTGCCAATATTGTTCATTGGCAACAGCTTACTGCATACATTTGAAGCCGAGATAAAAAAATCAGCTATTCAGAATGTCTCTGCTATCGCTGACAAAAAAGCCGAGCAAATTGACTATTACCTTCAAGAACGTTTGCTTGATGCTTATTTGGCAAGTGGCACAAGCACAACCCATGAAGCAATTGTTAAATTCTCCGCAATCTTTGGACAAAATGGGGCCGACTCTGACGAATATCACCAGCTGGACAAGACATATCGTGAAAGCTACAAACGCTTTTTGGACAATGCCAAGTATTACGATCTGTTTTTAATTTCAACTCAAGGAACAATCGTTTATTCTCAGGCACATGAATCTGACTTTGCAACTAATCTGCGGACTGGCCCCTACCGTGACACCGGTTTAGGTAAAGTCACCCGCCATGCGCTGGATAATTTAGAAAGTAGTATTTCAGACTTTGAATATTACGAACCATCCAAAGGTGCTATAGCCGCGTTCGTTGCGACCCCTATTATTATTGAGGGTGAAATTAAAGGAGTACTGGCGCTACAAATCTACAGTCAACTTGTGTTTTCAGTAATTTCAAATAACGTGGGCCTTAGAAATAGCGGAGAAACAGTCGTTGCACGACTTGAAAATGATCAAACTGCTTTGGTAATGGCCCCAATGAAATATGATCCTGATGCTGCATTAAAACGAAAAATACCTCTTGATAATCCACCGTTGTCCACAGCAATCCAATATGCTCTAGATGGCGATTCTGGTGGTGCATTAACTGTTAATTATCGTGGCAAGGAAGTTGTGGCGGCATGGCGTTATTTGCCACGCTTGAAGTGGGGTATGGTGGTAAATATTGATGCCGATGAGGCATTCGCTTCTGTTTATTATGTACATTTTGTTGGTGTAGTGATTGTTATTCTAACCTTTTTCGCCGCTTTATTCGGGGCTTTTTTATTTAATCGCCGTGTTGTCGACCCTTTGAAGCACTTGAACCAAAGTGCTCTGGAAATCTCGACGGGTAATTTACATCAGCGTGCCGCGATTGAAGGTTGGGACGAAATGAGGCAACTTGCGCAAACATTTAATCTTATGGTGGAGCGGCTAAACGCCAGTAACTTAGAGCTTGAAAATAGAGTTGCCGCACGCACGGACGATTTGCAACGGGCAAATTCAGCTTTAGCGATTAAAGAAGAAGAAATGCGTTCTATTGTTGAACACATGGTTGATTGCGTGATAACCACCAATGAAATAGGCATAATTCTTTCCGTCAATCCAGTAATGGAAAAGCTGTTCGGCTATAGTCATGATGAAATGATTGGACAAAATGTGTCGATCATCGTACCAGAACCGGATCGTAGCAAACATATTAGTTATATGGAAAATTACTGCCGCACTGGGCATGGCCAAGAATATGTCGGTCGCCCTTATTTGTCTGGATCGCATGGCATCGGGCGTGGACGTGAAGTAGAGGGCATTCGAAAGAATGGCGAGCGAATTGAATTATATTTGGCGGTCAGTGAGTATTTTGTGGGTGAAGAGCGACACTTTACCGGCGTACTACGGGATATCCGTGAGCATGTACGCATTATGAACGACTTACGGCAAGCACGGACTGAGGCAGAACAAGCTAATAAAGCTAAATCGGCTTTCTTAGCCGCAATGAGCCATGAAATCCGCACACCGATGAATGGTGTAATTGGTATGATTGACGTACTTAGGCAAACCAGTTTGACTGGTTACCAAATGGAAATGGCAAACTTGATACGCGATTCCGCTTATTCGCTACTTTCCATCATTGAAGATATTCTTGATTTTTCGAAAATTGAGGCCGGTAAGCTGGAAATAGAAAAGATCCCAATGTCATTAGCAAGTATTGTAGAAAACGCTTGCGGTATGTTGGCACACGTCGCTCTCAGCAAGAAAGTAGAACTAACCTTGTTTATTGATCCGAAAATTCCAGAAAATATGCTAGGTGATCCCTTGCGACTCCGCCAAGTATTGGTAAATATTATCAATAACGCAATTAAATTTTCCAGTAAGCAGGAAAAGCAAGGCAAAGTATCGGTGCGAGTATTATTGACTGAATCCAATCCCGATCAAGTGGTGGTAACTTTTCAGATTACCGATAATGGTATCGGTATGAATAAAGAGACTCAAGAGAAATTGTTTAGATCTTTTTCTCAAGGTGATCCTTCTACCACACGGCGATTTGGTGGAACCGGGCTTGGTTTGGCAATATCGCATCATCTGGCAGAATTGATGGATGCAGAAATCACGGTGCAAAGTGAACCTCAGCATGGCTCCACTTTTATTATACAAATGCCTTTTAAGCCTTTAACCAAGACCTCCTATGCTGACCACAAGATCGATGATCTCGAAGGCATGAATTGCTTGATATTAGGTGAAAATGATGGATTAAGTAGTGATTTGGCTGTTTATTTAAAAAGTGCAGGCGCCATAGTCGAGCAAGTATCCAATCTCACAAACGTTGATCAAGTTATTAAAAAACTTGCACCTGGTTTATGGCTTGTTGTTATCGATGCCGGAGAGGAAATGCCTTCCATTGAAACATTACGCGCTGCGTTTAACGCCCGCTCTGAAGCTATAAAGAAAGACGCTGATACAGGCTTGTACCAACCGCATCCGTATATAGAGCCTCGATTTGTGGTGATTAAGCGAGGTCGCCGGCGGCAAGCGCGTATCGAAGATATCGACATTATTACGTTGGATGGCGATGTCATGTACCGTCAATCGTTATTTCGCGCGATGGAGATCGCTGCCGGAAGAATAGAAGCGGAAACAGATGAAGCTCCTCCTCTGAACATCATCACATCAGCGCCTAAGCCCATTTCACGTGAAGAAGCCTTAAAGCAGCGCATGCTGATTCTGGTAGCAGAAGATAACGATATTAATCAGAAAGTAATTCGCCAGCAACTCAATCTGCTGGGATATGCGGCAGACATTGCCAGCGATGGTAGAGAAGCATTGAAACGTTGGGAAAGTGGTGATTATGATTTGTTATTGACTGATTTACATATGCCTGAAATGGATGGATTCGAGTTAACAAAAGATATTCGAGCAGCAGAGACCGATCAGAAACATATTCCGATTGTTGCCTTGACAGCGAATGCACTAAAAGGTGAAAAGGAACGTTGCCTGCAAGCCGGAATGGACGATTATCTGAGCAAACCGGTTCAGCTTGACGATCTGCGTTCGATACTTGAAAAATATCTACCCAATCAGCAATCAATTAAGGCTATCAAATCTGCTTCTCAACCTGATTTATCCAACAGCAAAGCCAAATCCGAGTTAGCCGAAACACCGCTCAACATCCATGTTCTCGAAGAACTAGTTGGAGATGATCCAGTAATGATTAAGGAAATGCTGCTGGATTTTCGCGTCAGCGCGGAAAAAATTGCATCGGAGCTCCACGCCGCTTATCAAGCTGGTCAATTAGCAACAGTCGGTTCATTGGCGCACAAACTCAAATCGTCGGCACGTTCTGTTGGTGCACTTGCATTAGGTGAATTATGTGCGCATATGGAGCAAGCAGGCAAAAACAACGATGCAGAAACACTAGCTGTATTCTTTACAGCATTTGATGCGCAGTTGATAAGTATCAAAACTTATCTAAGTGCTTTATATGCGAAAGATGAATGACGCCAGGCAAGACGATTAACAGGATTCTGTATCTGCATATATCATGTTGCGAATCTGTGTTTGGAATATAGAAGCAAGCAATGAGATATAGCGGAAATAATTAAACACCATGCATGTTTCTCGAGACAAATTAAGAATCAGCAATAGACTATTATAAAACTATGACTTATCTGTTCAATAATCCAGAAAATTTTGCAGACGAGCTGATTGAGGGATATGTTGCGGCACACCGCAATCTAATACACTTGGTTGAGGGTGGCGTAATCCGCAAGCACAAGGCCAAGCTAGGCCAAGTCGTACTTGTTATTGGTGGCGGTTCTGGACATTACCCTGCCTTTGCTGGGTTTGTTGGTTCGGGATTGGCACACGGCGCAGCCATGGGAAACATCTTTGCAGCACCATCGGCACAACAAATTTGTAATGTGGCGCAGGCTGTGGATGCAGGTGGCGGTATTTTATTTTGCTACGGCAATTATGCTGGAGATGTAATCAATTTCAATCAAGCGCAGGAACGGCTTTGCGCGATGGGTATTGACGTCCGGACAATCATTGTAACCGATGACATTGCTTCTGCACCTTTGACTGAAAAACATAAACGTCGCGGTATTGCCGGCACTTTACCAGTTTTCAAAGCTGCTGCTGTTGCCGCAGATTCTGGAAAATCGCTTGATGATGTTTTTCGCATCGCAACTGATGCCAATGATCGCGTGCGAACACTCGGCGTGGCATTTTCTGGATGCACTCTGCCTGGCGCCAATAAGCCATTGTTCGAAGTTACAAGTGGAAAAATGGAAGTTGGCATGGGAATTCATGGCGAACCTGGTCTCTATCGCATCAATGCACCAACTGCTGATGGCTTGGCAGACATGTTGGTCAACAAATTACTCGCCGAAATCCCTTCGATCATCGTCAACCCTGATGGCGCACGTATCGGTGTAATACTGAACGGCCTTGGCTCTGTGAAATATGAAGAATTATTTGTCGTCTATCGCCGAGTTGATCGATTGCTATTCGAGCGCGGGTTGACCATCATCGAACCCGTAGTGGATGAATTAATCACCAGCTTTGACATGGCAGGTATCTCTCTTACGTTATTCTGGATGAACGATGAACTGGAGCAAACCTGGATTGCTGCTGCAGACACACCTGCATTTCATAAGGACAACATCGCTCGCTCCAATGAATACACATTCAAAGCAGATCAACTTAACGATAAACACCCAGTGGAAATGGGCTCTATGGACTCAAAATCCGCTGCAGCAATAGTTTTTGTGGCGCTTAAGGCTGCTCGCAAAGTGATTAACGAAAAAAGCGAGGAACTTGGGAGATTGGATGCTATCGCTGGAGATGGCGATCATGGCATAGGTATGCAACGTGGAATAACGGCAGCGGTTGTAGCAGCACAAGAAGCGCTTGATGCCAAATCAGGTGTTGGGACATTACTTACAGTGGCTGGCAATGCCTGGTCGGATCGAGCTGGTGGCACATCTGGCGCCTTATGGGGTGTTATCCTCCGCAATCTAGGCAATGCTCTGGGTGATGAAGCCGCACCCCAAGCATCAACAATTGCTGTCGGCATTGCTTCAGCGCTTCACGATGTAACTAATCTCGGAAAAGCACAGTTGGGTGACAAGACGCTTGTTGATGTTCTTCTTCCATTCTCAGCAGCGCTTGCTACGGCGGCTTCACAAGGACTTTCGATTGCCAATTCTTGGGCCGTTGCAACCGATATTGCAAATGAAGCAGCCCAATCCACCAAGAATCTTCTACCTAAAATTGGTCGCGCACGTCCCCATGCGGTGCAAAGCCTCGGCACACCCGACCCGGGAGCTATTTCGATGGCTCTGATCATTTGCGCAATTGGAAAAACAATTGGCCGTTTCTGAAAGCATACAAGTATCTGATAAAAATGATAATGCTATTTCCAGGACAGCGGTGACTATAGCTGTAGTTGGTGTCGTAATTGATAAGATCCCTGCACAACTTCCCCTCACTATTCGATAATCCACTAAAATATCGTCGCATAAAAGATCATTGACGCCAAAGATGCACGCACCAATGATAGTGACGCGCTTGCACAGGCAGCTAGCTCTTCATGGATTAGGAATTGCATTGCTACCCACTTATACAATTGGCCTGGAATTACAAAAGGGGCAACTCCAAACGGTGCTGCCGGAATATCTATCGGTAGAGCGTCATATTTATGCCTGCTATCTCCCTAGCAGGCATTTGCCCATAAAGATACGCGCTTTTATTAATTTCCTGTCAGAATACGTTGGAGATATACCTTACTGGGATAAATCTTTAAAATAGACCAGCTGCTGCCCAACCAACTCCATTTTTGACAATACATATCAGTTAAATTATGAAGATAAAAAATTCAATCGAGATCAAGCTTCTATCATTACAGCCACAATTTCTAGAAGTGCTCAATGAAAGTCACAAGCACAATGTGCCAGAGGGGTCCGAATCTCATTTCAGGGTGACGATCATTTCTAATGAATTTAATGGAAAAATGCTTTTAACTCGCCATCGAATGGTCAACAACATCCTGGCTGATGAGCTTCATTCTATTCATGCGCTTGCCATGCACACCATGACCACAGAAGAATGGATTGAAAAAAGCGGGAAGTTAAATGAATCCCCTCCGTGCCTTGGTGGTTCAAAAATCAAATAACCTTGTAATAACATTTTTTCTTACAGTAATTAATCAATGCAGTAACTCAAGCCTCTAGCGTATCTCGACAGAATATCTAAAGTTAATTGTTGACCCGCTCCCTGAGATACAACACAACAATCTGGAATTATGTACTAATAACTCATTCTGCAACCGCCATTCCAACCCAAAAATATAGAGATACATTTACATTTCCGATCGAAATGAGGATTAAGAATCTGCTGTCTTTTCAAAATAAAGCATCCCGCCGCAAGCAGCGAGGTATTAAAAGCGCTCTTCAGACTGTCGGTTTTCAACCAGCCTTCGCCCCAAGGAGCGAGGAATTAAACCCGGAAGAGATTAAGCGAGACCTTTACAAAATTCAACGAATTTCCAAATTCGTTACAATTTCTTATTTTTTTGTGTGTGGAAGAATATCTTTTAGTAATTTTCTTGCTGAAATCATGCGAACAATCACTTTTATCGATGATTATCGGCTCAGAAGGCGCATTTCTCCTGTGATTGCATCAGCGCAAGCTCTTCCGCTGATAGCGGAACCGGTCGGTAGTATGCTGTTTAGCGTGCCACATCCAGTAGCTGACATTGCCTCACCAGCGGCAGTGCATGAGTTGTCCAATCTTGGCGTGAAGTATCTTGAGGTCAGGCTCAGCGGTCTTTGCTTTTGAACTACTCCCGAATACATTAATTGCAGATTCCTGTAACGGCTGTTTCCATTCCGAAATCTGATTCGGATGCACATCGAATTGTTCCGCTAACTCAGCTAGTGTCTTGTCACCCTTGATCGCCGCTATGGCCACCTTGGCTTTGAATCCCGCTGCGTGATTCCTTCTCGTCCTTCTCATACTCTCGCTCCTCTGTTTGTCGTCAATTTCACGGCTTGGGTTGAGCAAGATTACCACTTAAAGAACTGTCCGAATTTGCGAGGCTACTTCTCTTGCCCACTTACTCATCCATATTTTTTCCGGTTTCTTCGCCTCCGGCTATGTGCACGTCTCGCCTCTGCTTCTGTCGGTGGAGCAGGCTTTTTATCAGCGTAGGGATTATGACCAATCTTAAAATCAACCCGTAATGGAGTACTCCATAGCTTAAAAGTCTCACGAAATGTATTCTCCAGATATCGCCGATAGCTTTCTGGCACATGATTCAGCATACTGCCATGCACAATAATCAACGGTGGATTAGATCCGCCCTGATGCGCATACCGCATTTTGGGACGCGACATGCCTCCACGTGGCGGTGGATGTTTTTCAACTGCAGCAATCAAAGCGCGCGTCAACTTTGGCGTCGACAAATCGGCCATAGCCGCCGCATAAGCTATATCTATCGATGGCAACAAATTTCTTATTCCGGTGCCATGTAATGCAGAGATGTAATGCAGTTGCGCAAAACTCAGAAAAGCTAGCTTGCGATTTAAGTCGCTTTTAATAGTAGTGCGCTGGTATTCATCTAACCCATCCCATTTATTGACTGCGATAACCAATGCACGTCCCGTTTCCAGTATGAATCCAGCAATATGAGCATCTTGATCAGAAATCTCGCTTCTAGCATCTAATATTAGTACAACAACATTGGCATCTTCAATCGCTTGCAGTGTCTTAATCGCGGAGAATTTCTCTATAGTTTCATGCACCTGACCGCGGCGTCGCAATCCAGCTGTATCAATCAGCGTATATTGCTTGTCTTTATGCGTAAAATCAATGTAAATACTATCTCGTGTCGTGCCAGGTTGATCAAAGGCGATCACCCGCTCTTCTCCTAACAACGTATTGATAAGTGTAGATTTTCCAACATTGGGGCGGCCAACGATGGCAATTTTTGGATGTTTGCTTGGGGATTCTTCTTCAATTTCCGGGAAATCCGCCAATGCTAAATCTGCCAACTCATGGATGTTATCGCCATGCATCGCCGATACCGCACAGGGATCACCTAAACCTAACTCAAAAAATTCCGCCGTGACAACGGCTGTCGCCATACCTTCTGTTTTATTCACCACCAGAAGAATTTTCTGTCCAGATTTTCGCAGCTGCTCGGCAATAATTTTGTCATGTGCAGTTAGGCCCTGCCGACCATCGACAATAAATAGTACTTTATCTGCCTCATCAACCGCCTGCATCGTCTGCCTTGCCATGGCATACAAAATGCCGTCTTTAATGACAGGCTCAAAACCACCGGTATCCATGACTAGATAAGGCTTATCCCCTACTTTACCGGCACCATAATGCCGGTCTCGCGTCAAACCCGGGATATCCGCAACGATAGCATCACGAGTACGAGTCAACCGGTTAAACAAAGTAGATTTACCGACATTAGGACGACCAACCAAGACGAGTATGGGTTTCATGAATATTTGCAGCTTTCGTTCAGGCTAAGTGACATTAATAAAGATATCGCTGAATCATTAAGATTCCAGACGAATTTTGAAAACAACTAAAATTGCGTACTATAAGCGTACACACCACCCTTCGCTGTTTGTATTGCAAACCCATCTGGCAATGGAGAAGCAGGGTTTTGAATCATACTACCATCGGTAGCTGAACGGGCGATTAAAACTCCATCATAGTTCCGCAGCAAATTAACATTTCCTTGATCATCTCCAACAACTATATACTGTCCTTTGATAACAGGCTTCGTTAATTTCTTACTACCAAGTTTGCTTTGCTTCCATACACTGGCTCCACTAAGCAAATCATATGCAGCAACAATACCCTTATCTTCAGTTACATAAACATAATCGCTATCCATTGCTAAGCCCGCGCTGCTAGAAGATTCACGCGTCCAGATTTGAGTGCCATCATTGATAGCAAAACACGCAACGCGCCCTTGATATGCAACCGCGCAAACGAGCCTGTCATTAACCACAGGTGCGCTGGTAATATCCGTCATACGCTCAAGCTCCGTGACACCCCGTGGATGCGAAACGGCAGCTTCCCACCCAACATTGCCATTAAACAAGCTCATCGCCACCATTTTTCCACCAGGGAAGCCCGCAAATACAGCGCCATGCGCAAGTGTTATTCCTGCAGTACTGCGCACCGTTAATGAAGGAGTTGCACCTTGATAAATCCATTTCCGCTTTCCATCAATGGCATCCAGTCCAAATACCCGGCCATCAACAGTTCGCACAACCACAATATTGTTTTGCGCTTGTGGTGGGCTTAAAATTTCACTGGTGACTGACGCTTGCCATAACATATGACCAGATTCGTTATAAGCAAGTATTTCACCTTTAAAAGTTCCAACCAGAATAAGCCCTTCCCCGATACCTACCCCGGCAGAAAATCTATGCTTAGTTTTGACTTGCCACAGCTGCTTGCCAGTCGCTACTTCATATTTTGTAAGTTTCCCCGCCTCGTCGGCTGAATATACGGCATCATTTTCATAGACGACATAGAATGAAGCAATTTCATTTTCACTGACTTTATTTTTCCATTTTAATGGAATTCGATCAACTGATTTTAAAGCATCGAGCTCTTCCTTTTCATAAACGATAACTTCGTCTGTAACAAACATATCCGATAGCTGCGTACTCATTGCTTCAACAATACGCATATTAAATGGATTCATCGAACTACCACAACCTGACAACAACAAAACAAACACTATCAAAAACGTAAATAATCGTCTGAATTTAGTAAGATTCGATCCAACAATTGTTAAATGTTTATTCAGAATTGCCTAGTCCATCCAATTTCATTTGTACGATATTGTAGTAATTATTACTCTTATCAAGCTTATCTATAGCTGCCTGATAACTTAAACGCGCTTCAGAAATTTTCTGGGCAGCTACTTGGATATCCCCTTTACGATCCAAATACAATCCAGTGAAAGCTTCATCATGCCCAGCATCCAGAAGCCTTAATGCTTTATCATACTTTCCTTCATCCAGAAAAACCCCTGAAATTCTCAATCGCGCCAAGTCACGCATCTCGACTTCTGTTGCATGATCAAGAATCCATTGTAAGTTTTGTATCGCACGCTTATTATTTCCTGCTTGAACATCTGCCTGTGCAGCAATCATTGCAGCGCGTGGTGCATAGCCACTGGATGAATAACCTTGCGTGAGCAACTGGGCCGCATCATTAATTTTTTCCGCATCATTGCCTGATTGCACCTGCTTTAACAATGCGTATAAATCTGCCGCCTGCTGTGCTTGCTGCTGCTGATAATAATTCCAAGCCTTCATAGCTCCAGCGGTTGCTAACATCACTGCCAGAACAATAGTGATTGCAGTGCCATACCTGTCCCACCAAGCTTTAAGCCCATCAATTCTCTCTTGATCTTCATGATTATGAGTTGCCATGATACTTCCCTCGTTGATTCTGAGTTATTGTTAATACGAATTTTTCTTATTGATTATTTCAGTAACGCTGTTTAGTTTTACACTTACTTGTTCGATCAGTTCACGTAATGGTTTAATGGTCACTTCTTGCGCACTAAATTCATCATCTCCGATAATCAGTGCATAAACAGCACCAGATGAATCAGCCTTTTTCATTTGAGATTTAAAGCTGCCGTCACCACAATGCAAAATAACATTGAATCCCTCATCGCGAAGAAACTCTGCACATTTCCAAGCATAACCGATAACTTGGTCACTGCCCTGATGAACAATATAAATATCAGGCACAGGCTGGTTAATTTTTTTCCCACATGCTTCTATCAGTAACAACAGTCGCTCTACTCCCATAGCAAAACCGCAGCTCGGAGTAGATTTCCCACCTACCTGCTCCACTAATCCATCATAACGCCCGCCCGCGCAGACAGTCCCTTGCGCACCTAATTTATCGGTCACCCATTCAAATACAGTGCGATTGTAATAATCTAGTCCCCTCACCAAGCGCAAGTTAATTTCATAGTTAATACCTCGCTCACGTAATATTCTTTGCAAAGATTCAAAATGATTGCATGATTCAAGATCCAGATCATCAATCAATTTGGGTGCATTTTCAATAACTCTCTGCATTCTCGGGTTCTTGCTGTCAAGTATACGCAATGGATTGGTATGCAAACGTCTTAATGAATCTTCATCCAAATCGTCTCGATGCTGCTCAAAGTACTTGAGTAATCGCGCACGATGCAATGCACGTGATTCAGTATTTCCCAATGTGCTTATTTCCAGGCGCAAATCCGAGATACCCAATAATTTCCATAAACGGGCGCACATCACGATCAGCTCTGCATCAATATCAGGCCCTGCATAGCCCAGCGCTTCCACACCAACTTGATGAAATTGACGATAACGCCCTTTTTGCGGACGCTCATGCCGGAACATCGGCCCTGCATAATACAGTCTTTGTGGTCCAGCATACAAAAGATTATGCTCAATGGCAGCACGCACGCACGATGCAGTGCCTTCCGGCCGCAATGTCAAACTATCGTTATTGAGATGATCGACAAAAGTATACATCTCTTTTTCAACAATATCAGTTACTTCACCAATAGAACGAATAAATAAATCAGTTTGCTCGACGACCGGGGTGCGGATATTCCGATATCCATAAGTCGCAAGCCACTGCTGCACCGTTTGCTCAAAATATTCCCAGAGATAAGATTCGTTCGGGAGGATATCATTCATCCCGCGAATTGCTTTAACACTATTAGCCATCAGACGACTTTTCTCGGGTACTTCTCACTCACATATTGATCGACGATTGCACGGAATTCATTGGCAATATTGTCGCCTTTTAAGGTTACGGTTTTTTGCCCATCAACAAATACTGGCGCCACTGGAATTTCACCAGAACCCGGCAGACTAATACCGATATTAGCGTGCTTGCTTTCTCCTGGACCATTTACCACACAACCCATCACAGCCAGCGTCATATTTTCGACACCATCGTATTGCTTACGCCATACAATCATCTCATCACGCACATAAGCCTGGATGCTCTCTGCTAATTCCTGAAAATAGGTGCTGGTTGTACGTCCGCATCCTGGACAAGCAGCGACTAGCGGAACAAATGCACGCAAGCCCATGGTTTGCAGAATTTCCTGAGCGACAATCACCTCACGCGAACGACTTCCCCCTGGCTCCGGGGTTAATGAAATCCGAATCGTGTCGCCAATGCCCTCCTGCAAAAGAACTGCCAATGCCGCTGCAGACGCCACAATGCCTTTAGAGCCCATACCCGCCTCGGTCAACCCTAAATGTAATGCGTAATCGCAACGCGCAGCCAAATCGCGATATACGCTAATCAAATCCTGCACACCACTTACTTTACAGGACAGTACAATTTTATTGCGACTAAGCCCAATTTCTTCTGCCTTTGCCGCACTTTCCAATGCCGATGTAATTAATGCCTCCCGCATCACATATTTAGCATCCTGCGGATTACTTGAAGCTGCATTCTCATCCATGATACGCGCCAGCATTTCTGGATCAAGACTCCCCCAGTTAACGCCGATACGTACAGGTTTATCGTATTTACAAGCTGTTTCAATCAGGGTAGTAAATTGCTCGTCACGTTTCTTGCCATGACCAACATTTCCCGGGTTGATGCGAAATTTTGCCAAAGCTTTTGCACATTCGGGATAACTAGTCAGTAATTTATGACCATTGAAATGAAAATCACCAACCAAGGGCACATGGCACCCTATGTCATCCAAGCGCACGCGAATTGTCGCTACCGCTTTTGCAGCTTCCATTGAATTGACAGTAATCCGAACCAACTCAGATCCAGCACGTGCTAGCTGCGCAACTTGCTCTGTAGTAGCGACTTCATCAACCGTATCAGTATTGGTCATTGACTGCACTACGACGGGTGCACCACCACCCAGCATTATAGAACCAACCTGGACACCCACACTGGATCGGCGATTTATCGAGAAACTATTATTTTCAGACATAATCAATTATATTGAGATCTAGAGATTGCAAGTACGCTTACTCAAGCGTAAAGCGCGCAGTTCCATCTTGCTTTTTATAGGAAGAAATATTAACTTCTTTTTTATTATAGGTGAGATTAACGCCCGATGCATTGCCTATAACTATCGATAATGGTCTCTTACCTACAACAATTTGCTCGCTACCACTTTTCATAAGTTGCTCAAACAAAGAAGCGCCCTTGGCGTCTACTACCTTCACCCATGAGTCTGATGTAAATTTAAAATATAAATTACCTGAATCATTAGGTTTTGCGTTCTGCAAGTCAGTAGATTGAGTAATAAGATTCTTTTCAGCTGGGATTAATTCAGTTCTCGCATCTTGTTCTACCGTCACACCTCTCGGATTATTGGTTTCTGATGTCATTGCTGGCAAGTTAGCTACGTTATCTGCAGCTGTCGACATTGGCAATTGGATCTCCATGGACGTGGTGCCTGATTCAGATCGCGCCGTACTAGTTGTCGAGCTGGTATCAGAATCTTTGTTCCATCCACTATTCTCGAAAATAAAATATGTGCCTAAAATAATAACGACTAAAACAATAGCAATCACCAATGGGTTATTACCAGAACTTTCTCGACTTGAGGAAAACGATAACTGCTTATCTTTAAATGGTGTGCGCTCATAGGTTGATATTATTCGAGTTGACTCTGGAAGCAATTGCAATAATTGCATGGAATCCAGTTGCACAAGGTTGGCATAATTACGAATAAACCCACGCAAGAATGTTTTCCCAGGCAGTTTCTCAAAATCCTCGTTCTCGATCGCCTCAATCTGATGTATCGAGAGACGCAATTGCCGAGATACATCCTCAATACTCATATTTCTCGCAACTCTTGCTCTGCGCAGCAAATGTCCGACACTTTGCACAATACCCATAGAATCAATATCATTTAATTCATTTTGGGTTTTTACATGCTCAAGGTTATACACAACACTATTCTGGTAATCACTTCCATCGACATATTCACGATGATGTACGTTTAAATTAGAGGCAATTGAATCAAGTTTGTTGCGCTGTTCTCCAATGACTGATTCGGCATCCTCCGTTTCTATCCTTTGCACATTTTCATGTGTAGTCTCATGCGATTTTAAATTGTCGTGTTCGGATGATTGATTCTCGGTTGTTATATTTAAATCAGGTGTGGTGAAGTCAATATTCTCAGCATATTGATTTACATTTTTATTCTTTTCGTCATTAGTATCTGTCATCTGATCTTTCCTCCTCGAATCGTCATGGCTTCTTTGGATTCAGGAAAATGCTTTTGCAGTTGAAAAATATAACTGTCAACAGCCAATGGATTATCCAAGGCCCGCTCAATTTTTATTGCCAACAGTAAACCTTCAGCTGTAGGTGCATAATTCTGCAGAAACTGAGAAAGTTTAGATTTTGCCTCCGTTAAATTTCCACGCTCAAAATCAATACCAATCAATCCGATGATTGCAGGCGAGTAATTAGGTTGAATCGATAATGCATTTTGAAAAAACAATTGCGCTTCGGTGTATTTCTGACGTTTAGTTTCACAAATCCCCGCATTAGTGTATGACATTTCTGGCGTTGAATGGAGCGGATCTCTAGCAGCCATCATAAAGTGATTGATGGCATCGTCCATACGGTTTGTAAAGCGCTGGCATAAAAACCACCCATAATTATTGTTAATTTCCGGGTTTCTTGGCGCCATTCGAATGGCTCTTTCAAAATTCTCCAGAGCTTTCCCGTTTTCATTTAAGCTCATATTTATAAGCCCTAGCACACTATATGCAGGCGCATAATTCGATTGTGCCTTTAATGCCTCATTAACCTCTTCAATTGCAACATCCAATTGTCCACGATAAAAATATTCAGCCGCCAATTCGGTATGAATTTTTGCACTTTGAAATGCGCGATCTGCCCTATCTTGAATTGGCATTCCGGTTTCTGCATTGTGCTGCACACAGCCATTCAGTCCGATAAAAAATAACAATAAAAAAAATAATGGAAAATTTAATTTCACTGGGTCGTCTCTACTTTTAATCGAGCCGAACGATGCGTTTTATCTTTTACTTGACCAGCAAGCTGACCACAAGCAGCCGCTATATCATCACCTCGTGTTTTTCTGACAGTTGTTACAAGCTCCGCATGCATTAACACATCACGAAACATCTTTACTGCCTCAGTCGATGAACGCTTATATCCAGAATCAGAAAAAGAATTGAACGGAATTAAATTAAACTTGCAAGGAATATCCTGTACTAGCTTCACAAGTTCACGTGCATGCGACACACTATCATTAACACCATCAAGCATGACATACTCAAAAGTTATAAAGTCTCTGGGCGCAGCCGGCAAATAACGTTGACAAGCAGCCAATAGCTCTCTAATCGGATATTTTTTGTTGATTGGAACCAATTGATCACGCAACGCATCATTCGGAGCATGTAAAGAAACAGCCAGAGCAACCGGACAACGCTCACGCAATCGATCAATAGCGGGCACTAGCCCAGAAGTACTCACCGTTACGCGACGCCGAGAAAGGCCATAAGCATGATCATCCAACATTAAATCTAAAGCTGTTACGACATTCTCAAAATTCGCTAGCGGCTCACCCATCCCCATCATGACAACATTAGTAACTGCCTTTCTTGTCTGCGGCTTTGTAGCATCACCGCATGTTCCAAGCATCTTATTTGCGATCCATAACTGCCCGATAATTTCCGCAACAGTTAAATTACGATTAAATCCTTGTTTCCCCGTAGAGCAAAAAGTGCAGGCCAATGCACATCCAACCTGGCTTGAAACACACAAAGTGCCACGGTTAGCTTCTGGAATAAAAACAGTCTCTATGCCATTTCCTGCGCCAACTGATAGCAACCATTTATGCGTTCCATCGGCTGCTGCATAATCGGACATAATCAATGGCAACTCAATAACTGCTCGCGTCGCAAGCTTCTCTCGCAAACCTTTTGCCAGATCACTCATTAAATCAAAATCGACTATACCAAACTGATGAATCCAGCGTAATAATTGCCTTGCACGAAAAGGCTTTTCACCAATCTCGGTGCAAAAATCAACTAAGCCTTTCCCATCATAATTTAGCAAATTAATCGACACGATTTAAATGTCCATTGCCTTTATTGAGAATAAATATTAAGTGTGGGAAAAAAACAGGCGATTTCAGCTGTTGCAGTTTCTGATGCGTCTGAGCCATGCACCGCATTAGCATCAATGCTATCAGCAAAATCAGCACGAATAGTTCCTTTTTCTGCTTTTTGGGGGTCGGTTGCACCCATTAAATCGCGATTCTTCTTAATAGCATCCTCTCCTTCCAGCACTTGTACCATCACAGGCCCGGATGTCATAAAATTAACCAAATCGTTAAAAAACGGCCGCTCACAATGTACTGCGTAAAACTGCTCCGCATCAGATTGTGATAAATGTATCATGCGTGCGGCAATAATTTTTAAACCGCTTGATTCAAAGCGGGAATAAATCTGCCCAATCACATTTTTTGCAACAGCATCCGGTTTAATAATTGATAAAGTTCTTTCAATTGCCATTTTTAATAAATACCCCAATAAATTAATAAATCTAACATTACATTTTAACAAAATATGTATCCAGTCCGCAAAAACACATAGCTTCTGTCTTAAATAAACAAACTATTTTGATAAGAATTTTTCATCTGTCGATGACAAAAACTATGGCTCTATCACAAAAACTGGATAGCCCATTGAATTCCAATCCTTAATGCCTCTACGGTAATAAAAAACACTAGTCCATCCCCATCCAATTGCTTTCTCTACCGCAATTGAACTACCCAGGCACGAAGTGCCATTACAATAAATGACAACAGATTGATCCTTTTTTACAATTGCACTCAATCTCTGCTCATCAAAATCACTTTTTACAGAAAGATGATACGCGCCAGGAATATGCCCCATCCTATAATCATTCAAGCCTCTGACATCAAGGAATAAATATCCCTTATCGAAAAATAACTTAGCAGTTTCTGTGCTAATGGTACGAGCACCTTCAACACTTCCCGGCGAAAAATCATTAGCCTTAGATATATCGACAACGAGAAATGTTGCCATTAACAGCGCTGAAAAGACTTTGTTCATTTTAATTTCTTAGTATAGGCTATTCAAAATAAAACTGTAATTTTCTTCGAATTTACCTAGATTTGCGACACTCACGAAAATATTTCTTATTTTCATAATACGATTCATGACAATTATCTGCATCCCACTCTGGATAACCTAATAATGGGATTGGTGTTAAATCAGCACTGGATGATAATGCGCAAAGCAAAAATTGCTCTAGCATTAAATCAGCAGAGTTGAGCTGGCTCAATAAATCTTGCAGAAAAAAATCTTTCTTCACCTCAAAAATAATTGCTTTACCAGTCATGCCTATATAAGGGTTTAATGCTTTCTCGTACATTCCATGGCCAAAAACAAAAAATCGCATTGATGATAATAAGACAGTACGCTGGCACCAAAACAATTCTTTCCACTCAAAGTCTTTTATCAATTGAATCAATAACTCATCACTGCTAATGATAATGACACCGGACTCATCGAAAAGTGTTGCCGCATCTCTTAACGCACACCTATTCACAACTTCAACCGACAACTCAGATAATTGCGCTTGATAATGCAATTGATTGAGCGCAGATTTAGCACGTGGAAAGATCTTCCACACTAAGGCATTAAAAAAATCATGCCAATTATTGGCTCTAGTCTGCACTTGACCGGTTAAGTAAATTTTCAATTCATAATTTTGCTCATGGCGATGTTTTCCAACTACCTGAGGTATAAAGCAAATAGACTTACCTGATCGAGTATATATTCGTTGATTTGGTACAGAACATAATTTATTAAGTTCATTATGCTCAGGCCAGCGCTGCAAATTTGAGATATCTTTTCTCAAATATAAAAACGGCTCGAACATAGGTGAAAGATTCATAAAACTTGAATCCCAATTGCGCATATTCACCACCGATTAAGAAACTTAAATAAAGAAAGAAGTTTGCTTGAGTAGCTAAAGGCAAATTTTTATTGATTAATATTTTCTTTTGCCACTTCTTTCATACGCAAATATTTTAGATGCTCTAATCCAAAATGAATAAAAGCAAGTGCAGTAAAAATTGGAGCCAATAAATTAATAAAAGGTATAAACTGCACCAAGCCTGTCAACAATCCCAACCCCCATAATGAATATCTGTTTTCTGAACAAATTCTATTAATTTCGTACTTAGTAGCATGCTCCGCTAATGCATCATAGCGAAATAATTGTTGATTCATAAAAGCTGCCGCCACGAACGGGATAATAACTCCTACACCAAAAGCCCACAATGGCAACGAAACTATCCAGATAAATATAAAAATAACGCTGGCCATTATTGCATTAACAATACTGCCGCTTATAGAACCTCCATTCTCGCGCTTCAAATCAGGATAGAAACGGCGCGCCACTAAATTGATTAGTGCTGGTAACACAAATATAGCTGTAATAACCAGTGTCGTAACAATTACAAGAGGAATAAACATCAATAGATTAAATAAGCCCAGAACTAACGATGCAATCCAATCTGGTTCCAAATTGCGCAACCACTCGCCAATACCAATTTCACCCAGAATCTGATAAATTATTTCAGAAAAATTATTCTGAAAAATGAATCCGACTATCAGCCAAAATAGCACTGAAGCTATCAATGGCCACACAATAGTCCAGGCAATTCCTAAACGAAACAAGTCACGAAATGCGCTTACAATGGCTTTAAATACTATAGACATTTAATTGCTAAAAAAGGCAATACATATTGTTCACGACAGGCGATGATATTAACATGACAACGTGAATCCAACTGCATTGACACCAACAATGAGAAATATATTTTCTTTAAAATTTCTAAACTCCCTACCAACTATCGCCGTAATAACCTAAACTGGGTTATCGCAAATTATTTACTTTAATACTCCAGAGCCTTAGCAAACTCTTTAATTCTAAAGTTCTTAATAAAGATGTCGATAAGACATTCAATGAATCTGTTATGAGGTATAAAAATGAAAATAGATAAGTCTTTACAGCCAGTATCAACTGTATCTGTTAATGATGGAAAAAGACGTGCAGATATCACGCCGAATTCGAATACAAGTCAAGAAAATAGTGTGCATTTGAGTCCAAATGCTGCGAAACTGCAAACAATTGATAGTAGTTCTGCAAGTGGCTCGATTGTAAATACAGCACGTGTTCAAGAAATAAAACAGGCGATCAGCGAAGGAAACTTTCAGATTAATCCGGAAGCTGTTGCTGATCGGCTACTTGAAACAGCAAAAGAACTGATTCAATCCAAAAAAGGCGCTGCGTAATGTTTTTGCAGCAAGATATTGCACGCTTTATGAACGAATTGAAAGCTGAAAGTAATTCACTACGCACTTTTATAGAAATCCTTAAAAAAGAAGAAAGCGCTCTTATTGCAGGAAAATTAGAAGATATAGATTATCTTACTTCTGACAAAACAAAATTGATTCGAGAATTAATACAAAGCGATGATCGTCGTAATGTTTTTTTCCATAAAATGGGACTATCTTTAGATAGGAAGAGTATAGACTCTTGGTTAAATGAATTAGCTGAACAAAATTCTGAAATAAAAACTCTATGGAAAGAGTTATTAAACCTTGCCAAAACAGCGCAGCAATTTACACATTCTAATGGATTGATTATTGCAAACCGACTGCAACACAATCAACAGTCTCTCGCTGCGTTGCATAGTGCAGCAGGCAATGCAGCACTCTATGGACCTAAAGGTCAAACATATATTTAATTTCATGACAAATTCTTACAATATGATCCGGCGGATTCAAGTAATAAGTGCAATTAAGTTACGCAGCAAGTAAATCAACTTGCAGCCCTAAAAACAATTTGTTTGGTGACTAATTTCCCCTGGTTTTCCAGGGCCGGTTATTCAGTCTGTCCATGACTTGTCTAATCTGTTCATCAATCACCTGATTAAAGTCGGTTTCTTTTGGAAGGTATTGTCTAATCAACCTATTCGGGCTTGACCTGGCGGACATTCCAGTTAAGAGAAAATAGCTTAACTGGAGGAAGAAATGATAACGAGAAAGCAATATACAAAGGAATACAAATTAGATGCAATCAGTCTGGTATTGGATCAGGGTCACACGACGCCAGAAGTATCTCGAAACCTTGAAATCACGCCCAATATATAGAGGTGGTCACACTTGATTGGACAGTTTTTCCCATATTTTAAGTGGAAATCT
>NZ_CADEGP010000032.1 GCF_902826915.1 uncultured Nitrosomonas sp. | reverse complement strand
TACAATATTGTTAAACTCAATCAGTTAGTTATGCTTTTTGAGTAAGCTCTATCTACATTCACCAGTAGTGCGCTTTCCCATTTGCGCGCCAGCAGCGTCGCCGAGGTACCGGCCATCGCAATGTCGAGAATGCCGCCCGCGTCAATCTGTGTCATGTTCGCGCCGTCGTAGGCCAGCACGGGCAGGAACGACACAAGCTCCTTGACCGCGTTCTCCGGGTTCGGCTCGTTGGGCGACAGGCCAATGCCATATTCAGAAAGTTGCCGCAGGGCGCGGGTGGGTGCGAAGTCGAACACGAAGCAGACGGGTTTGAGAATCTCTTCCTCGTTTGGGTTGTCGCCGTTCGGATTCTTGATGGACCACGGCGACTGCACGCGGAACGCAGCCTGGAAGTAGGTCTCGGGCGACTGAAGGTTGCGCAGCATCAGGATGGATGACCACTGTGGCACGGTGACGCCGGTGGTGAGCTTGCCGCACGAGAGCGTGATGGTCTTGGTCTCGAATCCACTGCCAATGGTTTTTCGAACTGGCGGCAGTGCTTCTAATCCTATTCCAGCCGCCGCTCCGGCCGCGACGGCCACTTTGTACTCATGCCAGAAGACATTGTGCCTTTCCGCCAGCAGATTGGCCATCGCATGGCAGGCCGCGACGTTGGGCAGGAACCAGAACGAATGTTGCAGGTAAGGCAGCAGGCGCACGTCAGAATACGGGAACGGTGGCCGCGTACCGGTTTTCAAGTGCTCGACCGATTTTTGTGCGTAACCCCCACGGATGATGTCCAGCCACTTCTGCACATCGTTCTTGTGCTTGAACTGTGCCGTTCTGCCCGTACCCGATGCCTCGAAGAACGTATTGAGATCGAACTCGTCAAACTCGCCGCCGCTTGCAATGACCAGCAGTTCATCCGGCATTTGATAGGTTAGCAACCGCATCTGCGGCAGCGCACCGTAGGGGTTGCGCTGACCCGGATTCGTGGCGGCGAACGCTTCCTTGGCGCGCTGTTCGTCAGTGTAGGTCCAGTTGAATATC
Source organism: uncultured Nitrosomonas sp. (assembly GCF_902826915.1). GTDB lineage: Bacteria > Pseudomonadota > Gammaproteobacteria > Burkholderiales > Nitrosomonadaceae > Nitrosomonas. The sequence goes on along the minus strand of NZ_CADEGP010000032.1, from coordinate 29,774 downwards.
TGTTCTTCGATGAATTCGCCGGTCGCCAGCGCCTTGAACGGCGTGCCGGAAAGGTACAGATAAGCCCGGGTGGTGATGGGCAGGAACTCGGTTTCCTTCTCCAATGGTTCCTGTAAATCGGCGATTCTCTCCTTCAATCGCTTGGCGTCGTCGAGGCGGGCCTCCGCCCTGGCGATTTCCTCCTCCTCCTCGCCTTCGAACAGCTCCTTGGCGGTTTCACGCCACGCCCCAAAATGGTATTCGTCGAACACCACGAGATCCCAATTCACCGTGTGGAGCCATTCGTTCTTCGCTTTGATGTTCCCGACTATGTCTCGACCGAGCAGATTCTGGAAGGATCCGAAATAGACGACCGGCTTGTTGCGGTCGATCTGCGTCGGGTCGCTACCGGACGAACGCGAAAGGTACTGCCAGCCATCGAAATCCGTATGGGATTCTAGGTCTGTCTGCCAAGCATCCTCGACGGCCGGCTTGAAGGTGACCACCAGCACGCGCTTCGCCCCGAGCTTCCTGGCCAACTGGTAAGTGGTGAAGGTTTTGCCGAAGCGCATCTTCGCGTTCCACAGAAAACGAGGAGCGGCGTTCTTGTTTTCACTCCAGATTGACTGGTAGTAGTCAAAGGTCTTGTCCACGGCATCGGCCTGCTCCCGGCGCATCGGGAAGGTTTCGTGGTGCGTTCCCGTGAAGCGCTGGCCAATGCGCAGCTCGGTGAGTACGGTTTTTACATCCTTGACCGAGCAGCGCACCCACTCCAGCTCGATGTTCTCGAACCCCTTCCTGACGAGCGCCGCGCGCACTTCGTGATCGCTGAAGAGGCTGCCGTCCTCGCGCTCAGCAGATTCGTCCATCTCGATGCGGTAGTTCTTGATGGCGGCGGTCTTGAGCTGCTCGGCGATGCGCTGCTTCACTTCGCGCGTGGTCTGTCCGACCTTGAGAAGACCCTCGTGCGCGGCATCCTCAATCGAGTAGGTATAGATGCGCGGCAGGGCTTCCGGCTTGGGTGTGAGGATGTCCCCGATGGTCTTACTCATTTTCTTCGACTACCGAGACATTTTCGAACAAATCGTTGGCGAGATCCATCGGGCGGACTATCTTTTCGATGAACGCGATTTCACTCTCGGTAATGCCATATTTCGCGTAGAGCTCATCGTCCGTCCACTTCCTGTTCCACTCCTGCGTCGGCACGAAGGTATAGACCTTGCGCGTGGTATCTTGAGATGGCTTGTGCAGCAGGATCAGCAGGCGCGTCAACCGGCAGGTGATGTATGACAAGGCGCTTTCGGCTTCGTTTTGGGTCTCGAACGGGCCGATGCACAAATAAGTTTCAGAACAGATGCTACCGGGCTCGCCAATGAACGGTGTGCTGAGGATGCGGTGCGGGTAGGTGTCGCGGTTGCCGGTACCCGGCGCGGCGCGGCCAACATAAAGTTTCCACTTGTCGATGAGTTCAGTGCCTGTCGTAATTTCTTTTCTGGGCGTGTAGCTCATTCCACCGTTTTGATAGACCAGCACATCACCGGCGTGCTTTGTCGCCTTGCCCTTGAAAGTTGTTTCGAGTGCGAACGGCTTTCTGGAGCTGACCAACCGGTCAAACCGCTTACCTTCTGGTAGCAAGAGAGATTCAGATTCCCCAGTTTCGACAGAAGCGACTTTCTTGAGAATCGACAACCCTTCATTGAAACGAATGAACACATCCGCTCCCTTTTCGAGGAGCAGGCGGCTGGCGGTGGAGACCGGCCAGTCCTTGAAATGGGTGCTTACATCACAGAGGCCAGGATGGTCACGATTCCAGAGGAAGTAGCAAACCCCGCCCTTGAGTCCCACGCCAGGAAATACATCTGCCGCACTGAGATAGTCAGCAATGGATCGCAGGCGATTGTCGGCAAGCATAGCTTCTCTGAATTCATCCAATCCTTTTCCGCCAGCAAACCAGCGTGCAGGAATAACCATCGACAGGTAGCGTGACTCCAACGCCTTGGCCTGCTCCACGAACAGCTGGTAAATGGGTGCGGCGCTGGTGCCATAACCACCATCGTTCAACTGATATGGCGGGTTACCAATGATGACGTCGAATTGCATATTGCCTCCAAACAACTCGGACATCCGAGTCTTGATGTTGTCTGTGTGAATGAACGCGTAAGCGTGGGTTTCCAGTGCCTCGCCGCGATCCATCGCCGCTTGACTGGCACCACAAAAAGTGCACTTGCCATTGGCCCATGTATGCTCGATGCGTTCGAACCAGATGTTCCCCGAGTCGTTCGTGAAGGATTTGGCTATGGAGTGCTGCCCATTGGCGTGCTTCGAGCAATACACGCTGCGACGTGCCAGCAAACTAGTGAGATGCGTGATGCCGATGCCGAACACCTGCTTCGTCAGGATGTGATTGACGCGCTTTTCTAGGTCTGGAATCTCGTTTGCCAACCCACTGGTCAGACGGCTGGTGATTTCCCGCAGGAACACGCCCGACTTGGTACACGGGTCGAGGAACCTCACCGTCTTGTCCGCCCAGAGGTTCGCCCCGTTGTGGCTGGCCGCCCATGCCACGGCAACAGTATCCAACATCCTGTTGGCGAACGCTGGCGGGGTGAATACCTCGTCGTTAGAAAGATTCGCGATGCAAGTCAGTACGTCAGGGTTGCGGCCGCGCAGCGCAAAACCAGCTTGTTCAGTCATTGGGTGGCCTCCAGAGTCGAGGCTGCCAGTTCTTTCACCGTCATCGGCGGGTAAGTCTTGATTGGGGTGAAAATTTCATGCTTGGCAAACAGTGACCCCTGTTCAACGTGACTCGACATGCCAGTGAGGATGTCGAAACGAAAATCCCGACGTTGAAACTTGCCCTTGCCCAGATAACCCCATTCGGCAAAGGTAATCGGCTCTTTGCGACTGGTGCACATCGTCAAGGCATCACCATGGATTAGATTCTGCGATAGCACGTAGGAAGCGGCACGATAAATGTCATCTGACCCCTGCACGTTCAGGTAGTCGGCAAAGATTTCCAGCATATTTTCCCGGCATTCGGTGATGTTGTCTGCCAGAAGCTCGATCCCATAGATGCACATCAGTGCCAGCATCGCATAGTGCTGCTTTTCGAAGTCAGATTTCCCGAACTTACACTCGACGGCCGCGAGCTTGCGCTGCAAGACCTTGACAATAAAATTACCGCTTCCGCAGGCCGGTTCCAGAAAACGGGAATCAATGCGCTCCGACTCGTCCTTAACGAGGTCGAGCATGGCATCTACCAGCCACGCGGGAGTGAATACCTCTCCGTGGTCAGCGACGCGCTTTCGAGATTTAATAAGGTTCATGGGCAAAAGGCTTTAGGCGATAGCTTGTAGGTAATTTGAGAGCATGCCTGACCCCGCTTCGATAAAAAAATATATTCATGCCAAATATTTATAAGTGGTGACGGTATTGTCATCCCGCATCAGTAAATGCATCAGCTGAGGATGGATAAAGAGCTTTTCGCGTCCGATGGTTCTTTCCTCCAGCACGCCAATCTCTACGAGCTGTTTGAGATAGCGCGAGGCGGCTTGGCGTCCGGCAATATCCTTTTCAACCAGATTCTGAATGCGGCAGTAAGGCAGATCGAAAATCAAATCGACCAACTCACGGCTGTAGATTTTCGGTGCTGCCTGCTTCACATGGGTAATCGTCAATCCTGATAGGGTACGGATGGCGGCAATCTTGGCGGTGGTCCAGCGCGCCGTGTCTTCGATGCCTTGCAGCAAGTAGACAATCCACGGCTCCCATGCTTGGTTGCGCGTGACATCAAGCAGCAGGCGGTAATACCCGGCTTTGTTATTGATGATGTAGTGGCTGAGGTAAAGAATCGGCAGCGTCAGCAAGTTTTCTTGAATCAGGAACAAGCTGTTCAGTATGCGCCCCGTGCGGCCATTGCCATCGGTGAACGGATGAATCGCCTCGAATTGATAATGCCCAACGGCCATACGAATCAGCGGGTCGATATCTTTTGCTTCGTGCAGGTAGCGTTCCCAATTGGCTAATTTGGCGCGCAGGAGATCCTCACCGACGGGTGGCGTATAAACCACTTTGCCGGTCGCTTGATTGGCTAACGCTGTTCCGGGCACGCGACGCACCTGCATGTCCACGCCCTTGATGCGCGTGCATACTTGTTCCGCGGTGCGGATGTTTAGCGGGTGTTGCTTCAATGCTTGAAATCCTTCTAGCAGTGCACTGCTATAGCGCAGGGCTTCGCGTGTGGCTGGATCGGCATACTCGTTTGCGCTTTGAAACTGAAATAGCCGATCTGTCGTGGTGACGATGTTCTCGATTTCCGAGCTGGCTTGGGCTTCGAGTAGCGGTAGGGCATTGATCAGAACGCCCTGGTTGGGAATGAGTTCGGCAGCTTGCTTAAGTTCTGCTAGTGCCGCCCGTGCGGCGATACATTGCTTGAGCACCGTGCGTGTTTCCAATTCGGCTGCGGGAGGCAACGGCGGAAGGTCGTTGTAAGGTTGATCTGGACGCCAGGCAGTCATGGTTTAATTTTTGCATTTTTGCGACACGTCGTCAGTTTATGTCGTTTGCGGCGACAGGTCAATCAAATATGTCGCAAATTTCCTGTTTTTGCGACATATCAATCAAACATTAAAGCGGAAGTGCATCACGTCGCCGTCCTTGACGACATATTCCTTACCTTCGAGGCGCATTTTCCCGGCTTCCTTGGCGCCCTGCTCGCCGTTATAAGTGACAAAGTCGTCGTAGCTGATGACTTCGGCGCGGATGAAGCCTTTTTCAAAATCGGTATGAATCACCCCGGCTGCCTGTGGCGCGGTATCGCCTTTGTGGATGGTCCATGCGCGGACTTCTTTGACACCGGCAGTGAAGTAGGTTTGCAGTCCAAGCAATTGGTAACCGGCGCGCACCAGGCGATTAAGCCCGGGTTCTTCCAGGTTAAGATCGGCTAAGAAAATTTGCTTGTCTTCATCAGACAATTCTGCGATTTCTGCTTCAAGCGCCGCGCATATCGCTACGACTGGTGCACCTTCTGTGGCAGCATATTCTTCCACTCGGGCTAACAGCGGATTATTTACAAAGCCGTGGTCGTTCACATTCGCTACGTAAATGGCTGGTTTCGCAGTCAATAAGCAAAGTGGTTGCAGTAAGAGCTTTTGTTCTTTATCCAGATCCAATGTTCTAGCAGGCTTACCTTGGTTAAGATGTGCTTGTGCCTGTTCCAGTAATGCGCATAATTTGATTGCATCTTTGTTACCGGATTTAGCCACCTTGGCTTCGCGTTGCAGTGCTTTTTCGATTGTAGCCAGATCGGCCAGCAACAGCTCGGTCTGAATAACTTCGATATCCGAGATCGGATCGACCTTGCCTGCGACATGCACAACATTATCGTCGGTGAAGCAGCGCACCATATTGACGATGCCGTCGGTTTCGCGGATATTGGCTAGAAACTTGTTGCCAAGTCCTTCCCCTTTGGATGCGCCTGCGACCAATCCGGCGATATCCACGAATTCGACAATCGCCGGTTGCACTTTCTGTGGCTTGACGATCTCACTGAGTTTCTGTAATCGCGGGTCGGGTACTTCGACAATACCGACATTGGGATCAATGGTGCAGAAGGGATAATTTTCAGCGGCAATGCCCGCCTTGGTCAAAGCATTGAACAGGGTGGATTTTCCGACATTGGGAAGACCTACGATTCCGCATTTTAGACTCATGGTCTGATTCTCATGAATAGGGATTAAATAACGATTGTATGAAAGTTTTACCGAATGTTATACCTTGGTATGTAATTTCATCATGGCGGCTTCACAGGCGCCTTGTGCAATAAGCGGCCAGACATCCAGGCTTCTTGCGATAGCTTCATCAATTAGCGGTGCTTCTTCTTTTCTCGGTGGATGTAATACATAACTCACGACGGCACCACGATCACCCGGATGACCAATGCCAATGCGTAGCCTCCAAAAGTCCTGGGTCCCTAACTTTGCTGCAATATCCTTGAGACCGTTATGTCCACCCAAGCCGCCGTCTTTCTTTAGTTTGACGACACCGGGCGATAGATCCAGTTCATCATGAATCACGATGATTTCGTTCGTCTGGATTTTATAAAACTGACACAAAGCAGCTACAGATTGCCCGCTTCTATTCATAAAGGTTTGCGGCTCCAGCAGCCACACATCTCTATCATTCTGGCGGATCTGTGCACATAAGCCATGAAACCGAGCTTCTAGCCTCAGCGGTGCATGCAGCATTTGAGATAATCGATCTACCCACTCAAAACCGGCGTTATGGCGTGTCCCTGCATACTCTCTGCCGGGATTACCCAATCCAACAATAAGTTTCATGAGGTGAGGTCAAAATACAGTGTGAATTAATCCGGTTACTCCGAGTGAATTCAGAAATTAAAAATCTGCCGGTATGTTGTTTAATTCCGGCAGATTGGATAAATTTCCAAGGCAGCTTAAGTACTTAAACTACTCTTTTTCAGCTTCTGCTTCCTCGCTGGCGGCTTCTTCAGAGAGCACTGATCTTGGGATCACAATCGTTGCAACGGGTAGATCATCGCCTTTGGCCAACGCCACTGTTTCGACGTCTTTAGGCAATACCAAGTCACTTAAGTGCAGTGTATGCCCTGCGGTAAGCTCTGCCAGATCGACAGAAATAAATTCAGGTAAATTACCTGGAAAGCAAGTGATATCCACTTCATTCAAGATATGGGTAACGATTCCACCGGAAGTTTTTACGCCGGGTGAGATTTCTGCATTGATAAAGTGCAATGGAACTTTCATGTGTATTTTCTTGCTCTTGTCGACTCTCTGAAAATCCACATGTAATACCTGTTTTTTGAAAGGATGCATTTGCACATCGCGCAATAACACAGGTTCTTTTTTCCCTGCCACACTCAAAGTGAGGATGGATGCATGAAAAGCTTCCAGCCTGAGCTTGTGAAACAAATCATTATGATCCATCTCTATTGATTGCGATTTCTGATCACCACCATAAATGATTGCCGGCACTTTACCAGAACCACGCAGACGGCGGCTCGCACCCTTTCCCTGCAATGTGCGCTTCTCGGCACTGATTTCTATTTTCATTTCTGCTACTCCATGTTGATAGTTTGTTCGCGACCAAACAAACCGGTTAAAAAAGGATTCGGTCTATTCCATAAATAAAGAGCTTAATGAGCTTTCATTACTGATGCGCAACATAGTTTCCGCCAAAAGATTGGCAATGCTTAACTGACAAATGCGTTCACAATCTATTGCATCGTTGCGCAGTGGTATCGTATCCGTGACCACTAGCTTATCCAAAGCTGAATTCTGGATACGCTCGATCGCACTGCCTGATAGAACAGCATGGGTAGAATAGGCCAATACCGTTCGTGCGCCGTGCTCTTTTAATGCTTTGGCTGCTTCGCACAGTGTATTTGCAGTATCTACCAGATCGTCGATTATGACGCAGGTGCGGTCCTTGACTTCACCGATGATATTCATCACCTTCGCTTCATTGGGTTTGGGGCGGCGCTTATCGATAATGGCTAAATCACATTCCAGGCGCTTGGCCAGATGTCGGGCGCGCACCACTCCACCAACATCCGGTGATACCACGATCAAATTCTGGTAATTATGTTTCCAGATATCTCCCAGCAAAATGGGCATGCCATATATATTGTCAACAGGGACATCAAAAAATCCCTGGATTTGATCTGAATGCAAATCCATAGTCAATAATCGGTCAATGCCAACCGTAGCCAGCATATTTGCCACGACCTTGGCGGTGATCGGCACGCGTACTGAGCGCGGCCTTCTGTCTTGCCGTGCATAACCGAAATATGGGATCGCAGCAGTAATTCGACCCGCGGATGCACGTTTTAAGGCATCGACCATGACCAATATTTCCATCAGGCTATCATTGGTCGGTGCGCAGGTGGATTGCAGCACAAAAACATCCTTTCCACGCACATTCTCAAGGATTTCCACCATGATCTCGCCGTCGCTGAAACGCCCTACATTTGCTCGCCCCAGATGGATGTTGAGATGCTTGACAACATCATGGGCCAATTTAGGGTGCGCGGTTCCGGTAAAAACCATCAAACTGTCATAAGACATGTTTTTTCTTCGTTCTTTGAGCAAATTAGCTGGAAAACGGAACGCTGGCTTGTCTTCTCAAACGCTTCAACGATCCGCTTTTAGGTTTAACTACTATTTATTCACTGATCCATTGAGATTGAGTGAAATTCATACAAACTGGCAGGGGAGGTAGGGATCGAACCTACGAATGCCGGAATCAAAATCCGGTGCCTTACCACTTGGCGACTCCCCTATATTTTTATTTCATTGTTTGTTGCATTGGATGGCAATCCAATCCTCTTGCCATAAAGCCTGCCATACTATCAGGAATGCATTCGAAAACAGCTTGGGCTGCGGCTTCAGATGAAAACTCAGCAAAAACGCAAGCACCTGACCCGCTCATCGCCGTTATTGTAGTATTTTCTTGCTGCTTTAGCCACTCTAAACATCGCGCAACTTCTGGATATAACCGGCAAACTACCCATTCCAAATCATTATGGCCCTGCAAGACAGAAAAGGGCGGTATTTTGATAGGAATCGTGTTGCGTGTCAATTCTTTACTCGTGAAAATTTCAGCAGTTGATACTTGTACCGGTGGTACCAGAACTACGTACCAAGCGGGTGGCAATTTAATGCGGGTTAATTTTTCACCAATTCCTTCAGCGAAAGCATTTTCTCCAAAAATAAATACCGGGACGTCAGCACCGAGCTGAAGCCCTAATTCGAGCAATTGTTGTCGGCTCAAATTAACTTTCCACAAATGATTCAATGCTAGCAGTGTAGTGGCCGCATCCGAGCTGCCGCCACCTAAACCGCCTCCCATGGGAATTCGTTTCTGCAAAAAAATATCAATTCCTTGCTTAGTTCCTGTTGCCTGCTTTAACAATTTAGCTGCGCGAACGCAAAGATCTTTTTCCTCGGGTATGCCGGCAATGGGATTATGCAGTTTGATTATGCCATCTGTTCGCAATCTGAAACTTAAGTCATCCGAAAAATCGATAAAACGAAAAACTGTTTGTAATAAATGATAACCATCCTGCCTGCGGCCAATGACATGTAGAAAAAGATTCAGCTTGGCAGGAGCAGAAAATGTAAGCATGAATAGTGAAATGAATAAGAGGGTATCTGTGTTTTATATGGAAAAATTACTCAAGCTGCCAATTATCTACTACCAATCTGATTCTTAAGTTGTCATAAAACAAATTGATCACGCGGGGGAGCGTTAGGGAATTCAACGAGACTGGAGTGAAGCTACTATAATGAATATGCCAGCCATCTTGACGGATAGCGATAACTTGATCTTTTCTATCCAGATCCTTTTCTGCAGCAGCAAATGGCGAATGTTCTCCCTGGATCCAGTACTGCAAGCCATCCAATGGCAAGCGCCATCCCAATATTTCTTCAGTCAGACTCTCCACATCGGTAGCATAGAATGCCTCTAGCTTTGAGGTAATTAAGCGCACTCCTTCATCATCTTTCGTGATTTCTGCGACTGCTTGGCCTAAAGGTGTGAATAGCAAAATTTCATCGTTGGCGGTCATGTGTTGCCAGCGAAAGCTACCGGAAAAGCTTTGGTTTTTGTCTTGGATAGATATTCTACCTAGGATATTGAAATCATTAGCAGAAGTATTTTGAGTGCTGGCAGCAAGCGGTTCGGTGAAAATAGTTGTTGCAATCGCATCAGATGGTGGTTGGTTCGGTAATGTTCTGCAGCCTGGAGCGAATAGGATGAAGCAGCTGATCAAAAATCCCAGAATAGCATTCATTTGATGGGCATTGATCCGGTTCACTGGTAATTTAGAATTTTCAAATTCAATACAAAAATTAGTCGATTTCAATTCGTTAATTACCAATGTGCCAATGCGCAAGAGTGTTTAGTTATTTATAGTTTTATTGGTTTGGTGATAATCGGGCAGAACAATATTGAGTTCCAGTGTTTCTTGATTCTCGTCTTGTTCAAAATTAACTGATATCGCGTCTTGTTCCACATTAACGTATTTACGGATAACGTCTAAAAGCTCTTTCTGCAATTGCGGTAAATAAGAAGGCTGGTTGCGATAAGTGCGTTCATGCGCGACAAGAATTTGTAACCTTTCTTTGGCAAGCGATGCGGTCTTAGGTTTAGATGATCTGAAATAGTCCAGTAAGCTCATTTTCTTCCTCCGAAAAGCCTCCTGAGAAACCCTTGCTTACCATCAATAAATCGATGCGGCAGTTTTTCTCCTAAATAGCGCGCGACGACATCGGCATAAGCCTGGCCTGCTTCACTTTTTTCGTCTAGGATGACCGGTATACCTGCATTTGATGCGGATAAGACGGATTTTGACTCAGGAATAATGCCTAACAGTTCCAGGGATAAGATTTCCTGTACATCCTCCAGGCTCAGCATTTCACCTAATTTTACTCGGTCGGCATCATATCGGGTTAACAATAAATATTCCTTGATAGGCTCTTCGTTTCTTTCAGCGCGACGTGATTTACTCGACAAAATACCCAACATGCGATCCGAATCTCGGACAGAAGAAATTTCCGGATTGGTAACGACAAAAGCATCATCGGCAAAATAAAGTGCTAAATTGGCGCCTTTTTCAATACCTGCGGGCGAATCGCAAACAATGTATCCAAAATCTTTGGATAGCTCATCTAGTACTTTGCCTACGCCCTCGTGTGTCAGAGCATCCTTATCGCGCGTTTGCGAAGCTGGCAGGATATAGAGAAGATTACAGTTTTTATCACGGATAAGTGCTTGATTGAGACTGGCTTCCCCATTGATAACATTGATAAAATCATAAACAACACGACGTTCGCAGCCGAGAATCAAGTCCAGATTTCGCAAACCCACATCAAAATCAATCACCGCTGTTTTGTGACCTCTTTTCGCCAACCCCATGGCAATTGCTGCGCTTGTTGTTGTTTTGCCAACGCCACCCTTACCCGACGTCACGACTATAATTCTTGCCAATTGAGCCTCCTTTGCTATTTGGTTTTAAGCAATCTCTTTAATGATCAATGCGTGATTCTGTAAATATATCTGTACCGGACTGCTGTATGTTTGCTTGTTTAAATCTTCACTGGTTTTATAATCTCCTGCGATAGAGATAAGCTCAGCTTGCAAATCGAAGCAAAATATTCTGGCGGCTGTGTTGCCATGTACGCCTGCTAGGGCGCGACCTCGCAAGGTATTATAGACGTGTATGTTACCCTCGGCCATAATTTCGGCACCTGCACTGACTTGAGATAAGATGATCAAATCCCCGGATGCGTAGATACGTTGCCCGGAGCGAATCGGCTGAGTAACTAATATCGTTGTGGCAGATACGGGTGGAATTGCAGCTGGTTGCACGGGCTCCTTGGGTTCTTTGATTGCGGCTACTTCCGGCTGCGTCAGAGGTTGTTGAGTATTTTCCTGTTTTTGCGTCTCACCAATGATGATTGGGTTACCCAGTTCGCGTACCGTGTCGATTGGAAGTGATAGCGCGCGCGCTTGCTTGTTTTGTTGCTCATTACCTCCGCGAATACCGACAGGGAAAAAACCAACTCTTCGCAAAAGCTGGGCGAGCTGGGAAAAATCCAAATCCAGATTCAATTTATTTAACTCACGCAAATCAATCATCAAAGGCGAATCTTTGAAAAAATCCGGTGCCAGATTAATTTTCTCATACAGCGTTTGCTCTATTGCAATCATGTCATTCGTATAAAGAATAAGTATAGGTGCAAAAAAGGTGCTGCTTTTAAATTCAAGAGTTGGAGAAGTATTTACCATTTTTTAGAGCGCATTGTAGCACCATGAGGACTGTATCAGGATTCATTGTTATGTGATCAATAGCTTTTTTATCATGAAGTTGATTATAAGTCCTACTTATGAGAAAGTTTAGTCGATGACTTTCTTTTTTGTAAGACGTTGTAATGTTTCAAGCAAAACTTTATTATCAGGTTCTTTTTCTAAAGCAGATCGCCAAATATTGATGGCATCGTCCTTAGCGCCTTGTACCCAAAGTACTTCACCCAAGTGTGCTGCAATTTCCGCATCTGGGCGAGCAGTAAATGCTAAGTTCAAGTAATTTAAACCCTTCGCTAGATTACCCATGCGGTAGTAAACCCAACCCAAACTATCCATGATATATGGATCCTCTGGAGCAAGCTCAACTGCTTTTCTTATCAGTTTGAGCGCTTCTGGTAATTCGATGCCGCGTTCAGCGAAGCTGTAACCCAATGCGTTGTAGGCATGAGCATTGTCAGGTTTGAGTTTTATCAGCTTGCGCAAATCCTGCTCAAGAATTTTAAATTTTCCTAGTTTGTCGGCGGCCAGTGCGCGATCATAAAGCAGTTCAGGATAATCAGGCAGCTTCTTCAGACCTTCGTTAAGCAGATCATATACTTCTTGATATGCTTTTGATCTACGCAGAATTTGCGCTTCCGCCAGAATCAAATGAGCGGCTTGCTGATCATTGGCGGCCGGAAGTTTTTGTAGGTGCTCACGCGCTTCTTTCAGATAGCCTTGGGTTGCCAACAAATCTGCGTAGCGTATTTGTGCAGGTAAATAACGTTCCCCGCTTTTTACCGTCTGATAGGAGTCCATCGCCATCTCAGGGCGATTCGTTTCCTCATAAATCTGGCCTAAGTGAAAGTGTACAGCATTGGTGTCCTTGTATCCTAAGCTCAGTGCTTTTTTAAAGCTTGTTTCGGTGACATCAAAGTCACCCATTTCTGTAGCTAGAAGTCCGGCAGCCAGCATGACTTCGGCATCGTCCGGATTCTTGTCCATTAACCATTGCAATTGTTCTCGCGCCGTATCAGCTTCATTGCTAATTATTAATACCCGGGTATATGCAATCCGAACTTCGTTACTTTCGGGATATTTTTCTAGATAGTCGCGATAAAATTGAGCTGCATCGTTAGCTGAGATGCGCTGTAATATTCGTCCATTATGAATTGCGGCGATTTCCCAATCTGGACGCAGTGCCAGTGCGCTTTGCATTTCTTCGGATGCCAGTTGATGCTGATTGGCAAACCAAGCTGCCTGAGAAATGGCAAAATGAACTTCCGGGAGATTTTTGTAGGGTTGAGATAGTTGTTGTATTAACTGCAACGTTGCCGCTTTATCTGAATTCCGTGATAGCAATTGGTTAAGTTGCATAAATGCATTGCCTAACCCATCTTTTTCCGAAGCCAGTAATTTTTCAAGATGAGGTTGCGCGGTATTCAATTTGCCAAGATTGACCAATAATGCTGCAATGGTTTGGCGGGCATCCACTGAATCCGGTTCAAGCTGAATCCACATTGTTGCCGCTTGTTCGGCAGCAAAAGAATTGCCTGCGTGTAGGGAAATTTCTGTTGCACGCTTAGCAATCCGAGGATCGCGCGTGGTTTTGGCCAGCTTGACATATCGGTTTACCGCAATATCCAGATTGCCGCGCTGTAATGCTGTTTCACCGATCAGGAAATCAAATAAGATTGGTGCGGTCAGTTCTTGCTTGGGTAAATTAGTTTGACTGACGTCTTCCTGCTCGTTGGGCTCCCCTGTGTTTTCTATTTTCTTGTTCGCAGGTATCTGCGCGCAGGCAGTCAGTCCAGATAGCAATAACACACATAGAAGTTTAAATTTCATGAGAAATCCGATTGATTTTCAAAATAAGATAAATCGTGCAGCCTATTCATTTTCATGGCTCATAATTAGACCCACAAACCTTAGTTCATTATTATTCTTTCAAGTGAATAAATCATTATTTAGCATAAGTTGTATCGAATGTCATCACGAAAAATAAGAATTAGATAGTACGCAAGGAATTATTGATGAATTTATGTTTAGGAGATGCTGAGAACGACATTAAATCACGAAAGTTCATAATTGTACCGGCTTGTACTAAAATTCAAGCATACTACCGCATGAATTTTATCCATTGATATTTCCAATTTTGACTCTCTTGAAAAATTCTTACGTTAAATTAATTATTGTCTATTTGTTGGGTGTGCTGACTGTGCTTGGTTTTGCACCTTTTTATCTGTTTCCGGTTCCGGTGATTACGCTCGCTGCATTGTTCGGTTATTGTCACAATAGCCCATCCCCGATCAAAAGTGCAACACTAGGGTTTTGTTTTGGTATGGGACTGTTTAGCGCTGGCGTTACATGGATTTATGTCAGTTTGCACGATTTCGGCGCAATGCCGATGCCCATCGCGGTTGTCGCATTGATTATACTCTGTGCTTATCTGTCGCTCTTCCCCGCTTCGGGGCTGTGGTTATTGGCTAAACTTCGTTTGACTTCATCATTTCTCTGGGCCGCACTGGCTGCTGCGTTGTGGATATCGTTTGAATGGCTACGCGGTACTTTGTTTACCGGCTTTCCATGGTTGTTGATGGGCTACTCACAGGCACCCTTCAGTCCCTTGGCAGGCTTTGCACCGATCATCGGTGTATATGGTATCTCAATGATCGTGGTATTCAGCGCTGCTTTGCTATTTTTCTGGATTGATAAAGGGGGCAGACAATGGCGTTACGGATTGCCCTTACTGCTGATTTGGTTCGGTGGCTATGGTTTACAGGCAATTAATTGGGTGAAACCACAAGGTGAACCGGTTACGGTGAGTCTGTTGCAAGGTAATATCGCCCAGGATCTGAAGTGGCGCGAAGACTATTTGCAAAATACAATGGAAACCTATGCCCGGCTGATTCTGGAAAGTGATAGCCGCTTGATTGTAACACCGGAAATTTCTATCCCTTTGTTCAGCGATGTCGTGCCGAAGCTCTATTTGTCGCATCTGGCTGAGCATGCCAAAAACAACAATGGCGATGTATTGATTGGGCTGGCCGAACGTGATGCCCATAATGCTGACGAATATTACAACACCATGTTCAGTTTTGGTTCGGCACCGGAACAAAGTTACCGCAAACATCATCTAGTGCCTTTTGGTGAGTTTATTCCATTAAAGCCCATATTCGGTTGGGTTATCGATGTATTGCAAATACCGCTATCGGATTTTTCGCGCGGCAGCTTGGATCAACAGCCGATGAATCTTGCAGGCCAGCGTGTTGCGATTAATATTTGCTACGAAGATGTTTTTGGCGAAGAAATCATTAATCAGTTACCACAAGCCACGATGTTGGTTAATGTCAGCAATGATGCCTGGTTTGGGCGTTCGATCGGGCCGCAGCAGCATTTGCAGATTTCGCAAATGCGCGCACTGGAAACCGGGCGCTACATGCTGCGAGCCACCAATACTGGCGTAACTGCGATCATCGACGAACGCGGCAAGGTATTGCAAACCATTGAAATTTTTACCACTGCGGCGTTGCACGGATTAGCGCAAGGTTTTACCGGAGCTACGCCCTATGTGCGCATGGGAAATTACCCGGTACTTGGATTAGCCGGTTTGTTAATATGCATTGGATTGCTATCCGCGTTTCGCACCGCGCGAAAAACCCGGTAAAATCCGCATTACTTCATTTGAGAGTGGTTTAATTCAGATTCTTCATG
The DNA here is from genome assembly GCF_902826915.1 of uncultured Nitrosomonas sp. GTDB lineage: Bacteria > Pseudomonadota > Gammaproteobacteria > Burkholderiales > Nitrosomonadaceae > Nitrosomonas. The sequence goes on along the minus strand of NZ_CADEGP010000032.1, from coordinate 14,258 downwards.
TCAACACTTACTTTTCAGGAAATTATCCTGACCTTGCAGCGGTATTGGGATAAGCAAGGATGCGCGATCTTGCAACCCTACGATATGGAAGTGGGCGCGGGAACCAGCCATACCGCTACTTTCCTGCGCGCCATCGGCCCTGAACCTTGGAAAGCGGCATACGTGCAACCAGCACGCCGACCGAAAGATGGGCGTTATGGTGATAATCCGAATCGCTTGCAACATTATTATCAATTTCAGGTAGTGCTCAAACCGGCACCGAAGAATATTCTGGATTTATATTTCAACTCGTTGCGCGAACTGGGATTTGATTTGACGCAAAACGATGTGCGTTTGGTCGAAGATGATTGGGAAAATCCTACACTGGGTGCCTGGGGTTTGGGCTGGGAAGTTTGGCTCAATGGCATGGAAGTGACGCAATTCACCTATTTCCAACAGGTTGGCGGCATTGATTGCAAACCAGCTACCGGTGAAGTTACCTATGGATTGGAGCGGCTTGCGATGTATTTGCAAGGCGTGGAAAGCGTGTTTGACCTGACTTGGACCCAGGGATTAACTTACCACGATGTGTACCATCAGAACGAAGTGGAGCAATCAATCTATAACTTTGAACAAAGCGATACCGAGTTTTTGTTTCTGGCGTTTGGCAAGCACGAAGCGCAAGCCAATCATCTTATCGAAAAGCAATTGGCACTGCCCGCTTATGAGCAAGTATTGAAAGCCGCGCATACGTTCAATTTACTGGATGCACGTGGCGCTATTTCGGTCACTGAGCGCGCCGCGTATATCGGGCGCATCCGCAATCTGTCGCGGCAAGTCGCCAAGGCGTATTACGATAGCCGCGCAAGCCTGAGCCCTCCTTTCCCGATGGCCCCGCGCGAATGGGTCGAACAAATGCCCGATATAGTGAAGTCTGCATGATGACCCAGAATCTGCTCGTTGAATTATTAGTGGAAGAATTGCCACCCAAATCGCTGAAACAGCTGGATAATAGTTTTGCGCAATTATTAACCGCCAGCCTGGAAGTGCAAGGATTGATAACCAAAGATGCAATCGTCGCCTCCTATGCAACCCCGAGGAGGCTGGCAATGCATATCGGCAACGTGGCTGCGCAAGCTGCCGATAAAGCGGTTACTCAAAAACTAATGCCGGTAGCTGTCGGCCTGGATGCGCAGGGTCAGCCAACACCGCCATTATTGAAAAAACTAGCAAGCTTTGGCGTGGATGCTACAGTCGTGCCACAACTCAAGCGTGTGATGGAGGGCAAAACCGAAACGCTGTTTCTGGACAGCACCGTTAAAGGCACGTCGTTGACCGACGGCCTGCAAAAAGCGTTGCAGGAAACGATCAGCCAATTACCGATTCCCAAGGTGATGACGTATCAATTGGCGGATGGTTGGAGTAGCGTCAACTTTGTGCGCCCCGCGCATGCATTGGTCGCGTTGCATGGCGCAGATATTGTCCCCGTCAATATTCTAGGCTTGCAAGCCGGACGCGAGACACAAGGGCATCGCTTTGAAGCGAGAGTCAATCCCATCGTACTGCACAATGCCGACAGTTATGTGCAGCAATTAATTACCGAAGGCGTGGTCGTTGTAAGTTTTGCTGAACGCCGCGCCGAAATCGTTCGACAGCTTGCCTTAGCTGCCGCAAAGGAAAATCTTACCCCGATTGACGATGACGCATTGCTGGACGAAGTGACTGCATTGGTCGAGCATCCTAATGTGCTAGTTTGCAAATTCGATGCAGAATTTCTGCAAGTGCCGCAGGAATGTCTGATTCTGACCATGAAAGCGAACCAGAAATATTTCCCATTGCTCGATACGCAGGAAAAATTGGCCAACAAGTTCCTGCTGGTTTCCAATATTCGACCTGCTGATGCAACGCAAGTGATCGCTGGAAATGAACGTGTGGTGCGTTCGCGTTTAGCCGATGCCAAGTTTTTCTTTGACCAAGATCGTAAAAAAACACTGGCTTTGCGTGTGCCGGAATTGGATAAAGTGGTTTACCACAACAAGGTGGGTACGCAGGGTCAGCGCATGCAGTATGTTCGGGCAATTGCAAAAATGATTGGACAACAACTGGGTGGGGATGCACTGGCTAATCAAGTTTATGAAGCTGCGACACTGGCCAAAGCCGATTTACTTACGGATATGGTCGGTGAATTCCCGGAACTGCAAGGCATCATGGGGCGTTATTACGCGCAATACGAAGGATTGAGTGACGATATCGCTTTTGCCATCGAAGATCATTATAAGCCGCGTTTTTCAGGTGATACATTGCCGCGAAATTTAGCTGGTATTTGTGTGGCGCTAGCGGATAAATTAGAAACGTTGATAAATATGTTCAATATTGGCGAAACTCCGACTGGTGACAAGGATCCTTTCGCATTGCGCCGTCATGCCTTAGGCGTTATCCGCATATTGATTGAGAAAATCTTGCCGCTCGAGTTGGATAAATTGGTTTATCAAGCAGCTATAGTTATTGCAGAAGAAGAAATTTACACAGATTATTCGGAATCCTCGATAAAAATGATGATAGGGCTCAAGCGCCATATTAAAATAGAATCACGTGAGCAATTACTGGTTTTTATTTATGAACGGCTCGCTGGCAATTTGCGCGAGCAAGGCTACACCGCACAGGAAGTCGATGCTGTGCTCGGCTTGAATCCGCAGAATCTGAGCGATATTCCCAAACGTCTTGCTGCCGTGCGCGCTTTTGTGGCATTACCCGAAGCAATCAGCCTGGCAGCAGCCAACAAACGGGTGGGCAATATCCTCAAGAAATCGGAAGGTAGCATCCACGATGAAGTGAATGCTAGGCTATTACAGGAAGAAGCTGAGCAGGTGCTTCATCAAACATTAACAACCCTATTGTCGGAAACAGAAAAAGCTTTTGCAGCAGGTGATTATACCGCCTCGCTGCAAACTCTTGCCAAGCTCAAATCACCGATCGATGTTTTTTTTGATCATGTGATGGTGAATGTTGAGGATGAATCACTACGCAATAACCGGCTTGCCTTATTGAAACAACTTCAGCAAACCATGAATCGTGTAGCTGATCTTTCAAAATTGGCGGTTAGTTAGCATGAAACTGATCATCCTCGACCAAACCGGTGTGATTAATCAATGCAGCGATACCTTTATCAGAACGCCGGAGGAATGGATTCCCATTCCAGGCAGCCCGGAAGCCATTACCCGGTTAACGCATTCCGGTTATCGTGTGGTTATTGCCACCAATCAGTCGAGCATTGGCCGCGGCTTGATCGATATGACGACTTACAACGCCATTAATGACCAAATGTACAAAGCAATTCATCATGCTGGCGGGCGCATCGATGCGATATTTTTTTGCCCGCATACGGATGCGGACAAATGCGCCTGCCGCAAACCGGCGACCGGTTTGTTTGATGAAATCATGCAACGTTACGGCGTTAATTTAAAAAATATTCCGGTTGTCGGTGATTCATTGAAGGATCTGCAAGCCGCCGCAGCCGTTGGTGCAATTCCTGTGTTAGTTCTGACTGGCAATGGATCAGCAACGCGCACTAATAGTGAAATTCCCGCCAGTACGCAGGTTTTTGAGAATCTGGCGGCGGTGGCCCACGCACTGATTGAAAATACATGATACTGACCACTCTTCGTTCAACGCTGTATATGTTGCTGCAAATCATTATTACGCCACCCTATGCTTTACTGACATTAGCCTGTTTTCCATTATCGCCGCATAACCGGTATCGGGTTACTTCCAGCTGGACCTTCATCATGCTGTTTTTGCTGCGCAATCTGTGCGGTATTCGTTATCAGATCATCGGTGCGGAAAATATCCCGGAAACTCCAAGTATCGTGCTGTCTAAACATCAATCGGCATGGGAGACATTAGCTTTCCAGAAAATTTTTCCGCCGCAAGTGTGGGTACTGAAAAAGGAATTATTGCGCATCCCGTTTTTCGGCTGGGGCTTGGCCATGATCAGCCCCATCGCGATTGACCGGAGCGCCAAAAAGAAAGCATTGGAACAGATCGTCGAACAAGGCAAAGATCGGTTAAAACAAGGATTCTGGATCGTGATCTTTCCGGAGGGTACGCGCATTCCGCCTGGTCAACGCGGCAAGTATCGTATCGGTGGCGCATGGCTGGCCACGCATACAAACACGCTGGTAGTGCCGGTCGCACACAATGCCGGCGAGCTATGGGGGAGAAATTCTTTCATCAAACACCCCGGCACCATTACTGTCAGTATCGGCAAGCCAATTGATCCTACTGGTATGGAGCCCGGCGAATTGAATGCGCAGGTGGAGGCCTGGATTGAGTTTGAAATGCTGCGCATTAATCAGAAAAGTCAGCAAAAAATATAAGAGTGTTCATTCAGACCGTTCTAAATGGCCGGAAAATTACTTACACCCTTAAACATTGTAAGCGCAAATCCATTGGCTTAACAATTGATCATCAGGGTTTGCGCATCAGCGTGCCACTGCAAATCGCGCTTCCCCAAGTCGAAACTATCCTGCAGGAAAAAGCGGGCTGGATCACTAAGAAGCTGGAGCAATGGGAAAACAAAAAAAGCCTTGCCATGCCGTGGACGCAGGATGCGATCTATCCGTTACTCGGTGAGCCGTGGCATATCGTACTGAAATCATCGGGCGAAATTGAAATGGCGCGGTATTGTGCCAAAGAAACTGCGAATGTGCGAACTGCTGAACAACCCCTACCGCAACTCAATTCCCATCAAATCGAGAAATTTGTCATGGCTTGGTACTATCAGCAAGCCATCGTCTGCTTTCAGCAGCGTATCGCGATCTATGCGTCAGCACTTAATATACGCGTCCCGCTATTCCGTTTATCGTGCGCTAAAACCCGCTGGGGCAGTTGCAACAGCCGTGGCTTTATACATCTGAATTGGCGTTTGATCCAAATGCCACTGTATTTGGTTGATTACGTCGTGGCGCATGAACTGGCGCATTTGATTGAGATGAATCACTCGGCGAGATTTTGGAAGTTGGTGGGGAGCGTTTACTTAGATTATCAGACGGCTCGTAAAGAGCTCAAAGAGTATGGTTGATCCTTGTTCTTGTTGGCGCAAGTCGTGACAGGCCATATAACTGGCATTTGTATCCAATTTTTTAATCTGTTTAACTAGTTAAAAATTGCGGACTCAAATCAGGCGTTGCACTTCATATTTGAATCGGCATTAAACCATTTCATTGGAGTTCTGCGAGTAGGATACTATCACACCCATCCTGCTCGCCTAAACAAAAACCCGAACAAGACAAGCAGGTGGGAATTCAGAATTTTCCTACTAGCTTCCTTGTCACTCGGTCTTAGTCTTCTTTTCCTTTGTGACAGGATTTCGCAGCTCATAGCCTTCTTTCTTAGCCTTGTAACCGCCATATGCACCCGCACCACCTGCTGCAAGCAACCAACATCCAGACATCAGCGGGATCACGAGCAAAGTTACCAAGCAATGTATCAATTTTAATTTCATTATGTTCTCCAAGAAATTTATTAAAATCTAAAATACAAATTGTCATCGTAAACTTAACTATTGATCAGACATATACCCAATCTAATTTTAACTATATCTTATAAGATATTTGGAGTACAAGAGAGTGTCGCTTAGGAAGCACCCACTAATGATATGCCCGATAACAGTACTGACATTGATACGTGTCATTATTATCGATAATTAACAGAATCATGTACTTATCTTTCATATGCTAGTACCGGCGCAAGCCATCGCTCAGTTTCTTCTACCGTCCAGGCTTTCCGTTTCGCATAGTCCTCCACTTGATCTTTGCCGATCTTTCCAACCGCAAAGAACGTAGAGTCAGGATGCGCGAAATAGAAACCAGATACGGCAGCAGTCGGAACCATGGCAAAAGATTCAGTAATGATGATACCCGCGTTCGCGGTTGCACTTAATGTCGCAAACAACGCACCCTTCTCGGTGTGGTCCGGACAAGCGGGATAACCAGGTGCGGGACGGATGCCGCGATATTCTTCATTGATCAGTTGAGCATTAGTTAGAGTCTCATCTTTGGCATAACCCCAGAATTCGCGCCGTACTCGTGCATGCATGTGCTCAGCAAACGCTTCCGCTAGACGATCCGCCAATGCTTTGAGCACAATCGCGCTGTAATCATCATTGGCCTCTTCAAAGGTCTTGACACGCTCGTCAATACCAAATCCAGCACCTACAGCAAACAGACCAATCGTATCTTGAATTCCTGATTCTTTAGGGGCGATAAAATCGGACAAACATCGATTCGGCTTGCCCGATGGCTTCTGATCTTGTTGCCGCAAACAATGATAAGTCATGGCAAGCTTATTGCGTGACGAATCAGTGTAAATTTCGATGTCGTCGCCGACAGAATTGGCCGGAAACAAACCAATTACTGCATTGGCGCTCAACCATTTCTGTTCGATTATTTTCTTCAGCATCGTTTGTGCATCGCGAAATAGCTGGCTTGCTGTTTCTCCAACCACCTCATCTTGCAGGATATCTGGATAACGTCCGGCAAGCTCCCACGCCTGAAAAAATGGCGTCCAGTCGATATACGGCACAATTTTTTCCAGTGGATAATTATTCAGCGTACGGATACCAATCAGTTCCGGCTGATAAGATTGGTAATTTGCCCAATCGGTACTGAACGCATTGGCACGTGCCTCAGCAAGCGTCAACAGTTTCGCAGGTCCTTTCTTATTTTTGTGCTGGGTGCGCACTTTTTCGTATTCATTTTTTATTTCTTGCACATAATTTGTCCGCAAATCCTGTGATAACAAATTACTGCACACACCCACTGCGCGGCTGGCATCTGGCACCCAAACGGTTGGACCTTCATAGTGTGGTGCAATTTTAACCGCAGTATGCACTCGCGACGTCGTTGCGCCACCGATCAGCAACGGAATGGTGAATCCCTCGCGTTGCATTTCCTTAGCGACATGTGCCATTTCTTCCAAAGAAGGCGTAATCAAACCGGACAAACCAATGATGTCGGCATTCTCGCGCCGCGCCATGTCAAGAATTTGCGCGCTGGGCACCATCACGCCCATGTTGATCACTTCATAATTATTACACTGTAAAACCACGGTAACGATATTCTTACCAATATCATGCACGTCGCCTTTGACAGTAGCGATAACGATTTTCCCTTTAGGCTTATTGTCTCCCGATAGTTTCTTTTCGGCTTCGATGAAAGGCAACAAGTGCGCCACCGCCTGCTTCATTACGCGCGCCGATTTAACCACTTGCGGCAGAAACATTTTTCCCGCGCCAAATAAATCACCAACCACGCCCATGCCTTCCATCAGCGGCCCTTCGATTACCTGGATCGGGCGGCCACCCTGTTTATCGATTTCTGAACGCGCAGCTTCGGTATCTTCCACAATATAGGTGGAAATACCCCTAACCAGAGCATGTGTCAAACGCTGTTGCAGGGGCTCATCACGCCACGCCAGATCTTCAATCTGTTCTTTCTTTTTGCCTTTAAAGTTCTCTGCGAACTCAACCAAGCATTCGGTTGCATCCTCACGCCGGTTGAGAATGACATCCTCTACCTTTTCCAGCAGTTCCGCTGGAATATCTGAATACACCCCCAATTGCCCGGCGTTGACAATACCCATTGTCATGCCGGCCTTGATCGCGTGATACAGAAAAGCGGTATGAATCGCTTCGCGAATCGGCTCATTGCCGCGAAAGGAGAACGAGACATTGGAAACTCCGCCGCTTATTTTGGCGTAAGGCAGCGTCTGTTTGATGCGGTGGGTCGCTTCGATGAAATCGACGCCGTAGTTATTATGTTCCTCAATTCCCGTCGCAATAGCGAAAATATTCGGGTCAAAAATGATGTCTTCGGGTGGGAAACCAATCTTATCGACCAGCAGACGATAACTGCGGGTGCAAATCTCCACCTTGCGCTGCAAAGTATCGGCCTGGCCCTGCTCATCAAATGCCATCACAATCACCGCTGCGCCATAACGGCGCGCCAATTTGGCATGATGAAAAAACTCTGCTTCACCTTCTTTCATGCTGATCGAATTGATCACCGGTTTTCCTTGCACGCATTTCAAACCGGCTTCAATTACTGCCCACTTGCTGGAATCGAGCATGATCGGCACTTTGCAGATATCCGGTTCAGCCGCCAGCAGATTCAGAAAAGTCACCATGGCTTTCTGTGAGTCCAACATGGCTTCGTCCATATTGATATCGATAATCTGCGCGCCACTCTCTACTTGACTGCGCGCCACGTTCAACGCTTCCGCGTAATCATCATTGAGGATCAAACGAGCAAATGCTCTGGAACCCGTGACATTGGTGCGTTCACCGACATTGACAAATAATGAATCATCGCCGATGTTCAGCGGTTCCAGGCCGGACAAGCGCAATTTTTTCTGGATTTCGGGTACCTGGCGTGGTGCGATATCCGCAACCGCTTGCGCGATAGCCTTGATATGCGCCGGTGTAGTACCGCAACAACCGCCAACAATATTGACAAAGCCCGCCTCCGCAAAGCCCTTAATCTGGTTCGCGGTGTATTCCGGCGATTCATCGTAACCTGTTTCAGATAGAGGATTAGGCAAACCGGCATTGGGATGCACGCTGGTATACACATCCGCCACACCCGCCAATTCTTCAATATACGGGCGCATCAATTCCGCACCGAGGGCGCAATTGATACCCACCGATAACGGCCGTGTATGGCTGATTGAATTCCAGAACGCTTCCGGTGTTTGCCCTGACAGCGTGCGCCCGGATGCGTCGGTGATGGTAACCGAAATCATGATCGGCAACCGTATATCATGATCGACAAAGTACTGATCGATAGCAAACAGCGCCGCTTTTGCGTTAAGCGAATCGAAAATAGTTTCAACCAGCAGAATATCAGCCCCGCCGTCGACCAACCCACGAATCGATTCGGTATAATCAGCCACCAATTGATCAAATGTAATGCCGCGAAAACCCGGATCATTGACATCGGGAGAAATGGACGCGGTCTTGGTGGTGGGGCCGAGCACACCGGCAACAAAGCGTGGTTTCTGTGGAGATTTTTCTTCATAAGCCTGTGCCGCCTCGCACGCCAGTTTTGCCGCAGCAAGATTCAATTCATACACTATATCCTGCAAATGATAATCAGCCATCGAAGCCGCAGTGGAATTAAACGTGTTGGTTTCGATAATATCCGCACCCGCTTCCAGATATCCGCTATGAATCGATCGAATAATATCCGGCTGGGTCAGTGTTAATAAGTCATTGTTCCCTCTCAGATCATGTGGAAAATCAGCAAAACGCTGCCCACGAAAATCTGCCTCGGAAAGCTTGAATGTCTGGATCATTGTGCCCATCGCGCCATCCAGAATCAGGATGCGTTGTGCAAATAAGCTTTCGAGTAAAGTAGTACGGGGATTCTTATTCATTGAGAAACATATATCAAAAGAAACTGAATTGGCTATTATACCTCAGCGTATACCTGCGACTGCATCAGTGATTAGGGATAGAGCAACAGCAACCGATATCCGAGTGCATCCACTCGATCGCTGTCAAAATCCAATCGAACCTCAATTTCTTGTTGAGGCTGAATAAATGGCAACGACTTGTCCGTTTCTTGCAAATAATCCTGCGCTGTGAAAATACGACTGGCAATTAATTCTTCTCGTGCATCCAACAATGATAGTTGCAAGGCGGGCCATACCTGTGGAAAAGGCGCATAATTATGGATAGTTGCATACATCGTGGCTACTTCAGGCTGTTGCGCAGGATTTTTCTGCAATTCGGATGATTCGATGCCGATCAGACTGATTTCTTGCGGATAGGGCACTGTACACGATAAGAATTCGCATAATCGCTCCAAGCGAGGTCTTATTTCCGGTGCAATTATAGTCAATTCAGTGCGGTAGTTATAGGCAATCTGACTTATCAAGAACAACGCGAGTAGCGCATTCACCGATCCCCACTTCACATACCACTGTCTATCTGGCTTCTCATCCCCGAACAGAGGGGCTGATGTCTCAGTTGTTTCGGCTGTTTCTTGATTCAACTCCGGAATGACATGCGTTTCGACTTCGTTATCTGAGCTTCCAGGAATGATCTGATTTTCGGCCGCTATTTCAGTCGTGCTGAAAGTATACAATTGAATCTGGGAGGTATATTCGATGGCCGATTCATTCACCGTAATCAGCGTGGCAAATCCATTGAATATCCGTTGGCAGCACCCGCAACGCACATCGCCTCCATGCGCCTGCAATTGCGCAGCATTCACACGAAAGGTGGTACTGCAACCTGGACAGAGTGTTACAAGCGCCATAGGCTATTACCCGAATGAATCGTCACTTTAAATGGACCAGCGGACTGTGTATTTGCCGATTCTGGAAACTCGCTAAAGGCGATAATTATTTCACCTTTTGCTGCCGGTTAACAACACCCATCCTTGCTGTTCTTTACCGCTGTCCATATCAAACCATTGCTGATAAGCATACTTAACTTCTGCAGCTTGCTGCTGCAAGATTCCAGACAATACTATGGAGCCCTGTGGTCGAACCAATTGCACCAGAACTGGTGCCAACATGATTAAAGGATTCGCCAGAATATTGGCAACCACAACGTCAGCTTGTTCTTGCAGTTGCAAGTCTCTTGTAGCAGCTTGATGGTTAGTTGTAAAAAAGAATTGATACGCAGCGCAATGATTTCTGGCTGCATTTTCCTGGCTGGCTTTAATCGCCTGGGAATCAATATCGATGCCGGTGACATGGCTGGCACCCAGTTTTAATGCAGCTATCGCTAATATCCCGGAGCCGCAACCATAATCAACAATCTTAGCGCCTGGTCGCAAATTTTGATCCAACCAGCCGAGACACAATTGCGTTGTGGGATGACTACCGGTACCAAATGCCAACCCCGGATCCAGTATCAGATTAATCGCGGCAGGATCAGGTGCCTGATGCCAAGTAGGAACAATCCATAAACGCTGTGAGATTTGAATGGGATCAAATTGGGATTGAGTTAGACGCACCCAATCCTGCTCTTCAACACGTTTCAGACGAAAATCCAGTTGCCTGCCTGGTTGTACGATATGGGTTAAATTGCGTAGAATTTCATCGATATCAGCATCTTGATTGAATAGTGCCGACACTTCAGCGTTGCGCCAGATTTCTTCGCAGGGCTCTCCGGGTTCTCCGAACAGCATTTGTTCGTCTTGCGTGTCAGCCGCCGCATCATGAATATCCACCGATAATGCACCCTGTTCCATCAACACGTCACTCAACAACTCGGCATTCGTTGCGTCAGCTTTGATAATTAGCGTAACCCAGGACATGCTTAATGTAAGGGGCTTGCGGTTAAATTCACCGCTCAATCAGTTTTAGTTTTATTATGCAGTGCAAGCTTTTGTTCCAGATAATGAATTGAAACGCCACCGCGCAAGAAGGATGCGTCATTCAGCAAGTCATGATGCAGTGGAATATTGGTTTTGATCCCGGCTACCACCATTTCAGACAGCGCAATTCGCATGCGCGCAATCGCTTGTTCGCGGGTATCGCCATAGGTAATGATTTTACCAATCATTGAATCATAATATGGCGGCACCATATAATTATGGTAAACATGTGAGTCGACTCGCACTCCATGGCCGCCTGGCGCATGATATTGCGTAATTCGTCCGGCAGAAGGTGTCAATTTATAAGCATCTTCAGCATTGATACGGCATTCTATGGCATGCCCCTTGAACACAATATCTTTCTGATGCATCGGTAAAACCTTACCAGCCGCAACATTTATTTGCGCCTCCACAAGATCAATACCTGTGATCGCCTCCGTTATCGGATGTTCCACTTGCAAACGGGTATTCATTTCGATGAAGTAAAACTCATTATTCTCAAACAGAAACTCAAATGTACCTACACCGCGGTATTTGATTCGGCGACAAGCATCCGCACATCGTTCACCAATTTTATTACGCAATTTTTCAGATATCCCGGGCGCAGGCGCTTCCTCGAGAATTTTCTGGTGACGGCGTTGCAAGGAGCAATCTCTCTCGCCCAAGTGAACAGCATGGCCATGCTCATCCACTAATAACTGAAATTCAATATGACGCGGGTTTTCCAGAAATTTCTCTGCATAGATTGTCGGATTGCCAAATGCCGACTGCGCTTCATTGCGTGTCATGATAACTGCATTGGATAACGCAGCTTCGGTATGCACCACCCGCATACCACGCCCACCACCCCCACCTGCGGCTTTAAGAATTACGGGATAGCCGATCTCCTTGACAATCTTTCTTATCTCATCAAGGTCTTCCGGTAGCGCACCATCCGATCCCGGAACGCATGGAACACCAGCAGCTTTCATGGCATTCTTTGCGCTGACTTTATCTCCCATCAAACGAATTGTTTCTGATCGTGGGCCAATAAATACAAATCCACTTTTCTCAACTCGTTCGGCAAAATCCGCATTCTCGGACAGGAATCCATAACCGGGATGAATAGCCTCTGCATCGGTCACCTCGGCGGCACTGATAATGGCCGGAATATTAAGGTAACTCTGTCCGACAGGAGCTGGGCCGATGCATACCGATTCGTCGGACAACATCACATATTTCGCTTCCGCGTCGGCTTCTGAATGCACCGCCACTGTTTTGATGCCCATCGCACGGCAGGCACGCTGAATCCGCAACGCAATTTCGCCGCGATTTGCAATAAGAATCTTTTCAAACATAGCTATCTGATCTCTATTCAGAGAATTATTGAATTACGAATAAAGGCTCACCGTACTCAACCGGTTGCCCATTCTCTGATAAGATCGCTTTGACCACACCATTTTTATCCGCTTCTATTTCGTTCAGTAATTTCATGGCCTCAATGATGCAGAGCGTATCCCCAACTTTCACGCTCTGCCCAACTTCAACAAATGGACTGGCTCCAGGCGATGCCGCCCGATAAAATGTACCCACCATCGGAGACTTGACAATATGTCCATCTGGGATGGATTTATTATTTGAGTCTGCTGTTTCAGCAGATGCACTGGTTTCAGAAATTGTTGTTGGTACCGGCTGAGAAGCCGGAGGCATCACTGCCGCCATGGGTGGCGGCATGAAAGCATAATTCTGCACACCGGGGCCGGATTTGCTAATACGCACTTTTTCCTCGCCCTCTGTAATTTCCAGCTCGGCAATACTCGACTCTTCAACCAACTCAATAAGTTTCTTAAGCTTTCTTAAATCCATATCCAATCTCCCGAGACATTGTCTCGCTGTAAGGAAGTTTTACAACTATAGTCAATCGCAACAGATGCTTAAGATGTCATCGCGTATTTTAGTGCTAATTCATAGCCTTTAGCACCTAAACCACTGATAACACCAATCGCCAAATCTGAAAAATAGGAATGCTGACGAAAAGACTCACGAGAATAAATATTCGATAAATGCACTTCGATAAATGGCAGCTTAACCGCTGCAATTGCATCCCGCAGAGCAATGCTGGTATGCGTGTAGGCAGCCGGATTGATGATAATGAAGTTGGTCCCGTCATTCATCGTTTGCTGTATTCTTTCAATCAATGCCGATTCTGCATTACTCTGAAAAAAATCCAGCTTAAACCCAGTATTTTCAGTTAATTTACTTAAATTTCTGTTAATATCTTGCAATGTTGCGCCGCCATAAACATCGGGTTCACGAACGCCCAACAAATTCAAATTGGGCCCATGAATAATCAAGATATTATTGACTTTGATCTTTTCTGAATCCATTAGTGGATTATGTACCGTTGCAATAAGAATGTACAGGTTTTTGACGAAATTAGCCGAACTTAAGCGAAAATTGTCAGAAAAATATTGAAACTGGTCATTGAGGAAAAGTTCAAATATCTGCAAAAAATATCGATAAAACACAAACTCTTGAATTTAACCCTTTATCATTTGCCCACAATTCTCCAACCATCTATAATACCTCGCTCGATTTGAGCCGGGCTGTTGTAGCTCAGTTGGTAGAGCAACTGATTCGTAATCAGTAGGTCGGAGGTTCGACTCCTCTCAACAGCACCATTCCATCTTTACCTACGCTATTCTGCTCTAAAAGCGAGAATGGGAGCGACTTTTCAGGGGTTCTAAACCCCTCATTTCGGCAGTATCGAAGCCGTTCGCTAAAAACGAGCTTTAGTACGGCTCTTTGATGTGTGCTGTCAAAAATGGAGTCCATCGGTTTAAGCAACAAGCAAATTAGCATAGTATCGCTGCGTAAATTGTGCTGGTGACAAATAGCCCAGCCTTTTCTGTC
>NZ_CADEGP010000031.1 GCF_902826915.1 uncultured Nitrosomonas sp. | reverse complement strand
TCCTGAAACGAGACAGTACCGAATGATTCGGAACATCGTGTTCCAGACTCAGGCCAAAAAACCGCATCACGTGCAGATTCGCGTTAGCCATGTCTTCAACGGATTCATCACTGAGTCCACCGTGCCAGATTCCTGACAGCAACATCTTGAACAGCAGCAACCCGGGATAGCCAGGACGGCCTGCGGCACCATACTTAGCGATTGCTTTTTCTATCAATTCCCAATCAAATCAGGTAATCGATTTGATTGAGAAAGTTTCCTTTGCGGGTGCGGCGGGTGACATCAAACTCCGAAAAACTCATATCAATTAACTCAACAATATGATTCATAACATTATTATGTCATCATTCACACCTGAAAATGACTCTAACCGTGCAAAGTTCTTATCAAATGTATCGGATATCCATTAAATTGGTTTTATCATCTGAATTTTTATTCATATCGCTGCTCTATAAAATTATAATAGAATTCATAAAGCGGTCGAGCTATTCAGCATGAAAAATATTTCTCGAAGAAAAGTGATTAAGTTGTGTGTCCTGAGCAGCATGGCTAGTGCGCTTGGCAGTAATAGTTTTGCTAAAGTATTAGCGCTAATGCCCACGCCCAAAGAGACAGAAGGTCCATTCTATCCGGTAAAAAATCAGAAAGACAAGGATGATGACTTAACACAAATAGATGGATGCGTTGGCAATGCCAGCGGTCAACATATTGTGATAGGTGGACGTGTAACCGATGTCTTCGGCAATCCAGTTGAAAATGCGCCACTTGATATTTGGCAAGCAGATGCCAATGGTCGTTATCGTCATCCGCGTGATCCTAATAAGGCAAGGCTGGATCAGAACTTCCAAGGGTGGGCGGTTATCAAGACTGATGATAAGGGTTCTTTTCGCTTTAAGACCGTAATGCCCGGCGCTTATCCGGCTAGCGGAACTTGGGTTAGACCTCCGCATATTCATTTAAAGATTTTTAAACCTAATTATTCCCCTCTTACAACGCAGATGTATTTTCCCAATCAGGAATTGAACAAGAAGGATTTGTTGCTGAATCAAAAGTCCATCAGTGAACAATCGGCTATGATAGCCAGAGAAATCGGCCAGCAAGGAAATTTAATCATTTACGAGTACAATATCGTCCTCGATTTACTCCGTAAATAATATTTATGACAACCAAACACAATTCATTGCTTATTCTTGGCTCTGGGCCGGCTGGTTATACTGCCGCTGTTTACGCGGCACGCGCCAATCTGAATCCGGTTTTGATCACCGGCTTGGCTCAGGGCGGACAATTAATGACAACAACCGATGTAGACAACTGGCCAGCCGATGCAATGGGTGTGCAAGGCCCGGAATTGATGGAGCGTTTTCAGAAACACGCGGAGCGTTTTAATACTGAAATCATTTTTGATCATATCCATACCGCAAAACTGACAGAAAAACCGATTACCTTGATCGGCGATCAAGGGACGTATACCTGTGAGGCACTCATTATTGCCACTGGTGCATCTGCGCAATATCTTGGGTTACCTTCCGAAGAAGCATTTATGGGGCGCGGTGTGTCAGGATGTGCAACTTGCGATGGTTTCTTCTATAAAGGACAAGATGTTGCCGTTGTCGGTGGTGGCAATACGGCAGTGGAGGAAGCATTGTATCTTTCGAATATTGCGCGCAGCGTGACAGTAGTGCATCGGCGTGATCAGTTTCGCGCGGAAAAAATTCTGATTGATAAGTTAATGGAAAAAACCCGCACCAGTAATATTAAATTGGAACTGAACCATGTACTGGATGAAGTGCTGGGCGATCAATCCGGGGTTACCGGCATGCGCATTAAAAGTACTCAGGATGATTCTACGCAAGTAATAGATTTACAAGGTGTTTTTATCGCTATCGGTCATAAACCCAATACCGATATTTTTGCTGGACAATTGCAAATGGATAATGGCTATATTGTTACTCACGGTGGTGATCGAGGTAATGCGACAGCCACTAGCATTCCCGGTGTATTTGCTGCGGGCGATGTGCAGGATCACATCTATCGCCAAGCGGTAACTAGTGCTGCCAGCGGCTGTATGGCGGCACTGGATGTGGAAAAATATCTGGATAACTTGAGATAGTTATTGAATCTTAGACTCAAAACTGCTTGTTGACGAAACTAGATGCCTAGAAAAGATTCTGTTGTGGATGGGGAGGAAATATCGCTGTTTCAGGCAGCTATGCGTGATGTGGCGCCATTGTCAGCCTCAGATAAAATAGTTTCCGGCGGCATTAAAGCGTCACCGTTCCCACGTAAAAATAAGAGCCAGGAAAATGCAACGTCAGAAGATGCGCTAACAGACTATGTTTTCATTGAAATCGAGGCGGGTGATGAGTGGTCTTTTGTGCGGCCGGGCATGCCGCATCAAACGTTGCGACGTTTACGGCGCGGTCACTGGAGGATTCAGGATAGTCTCGACTTACATGGATATACGCGTGATGAAGCGAGGCAGACATTAGGTGCTTTTCTGGATATCTGTGTGCAACAAAAATTTCGTTGTGTTCGCGTCATTCACGGTAAGGGATTGAGTTCCAGAAACCGTGATCCGGTTTTAAAAACAAGCGTTGGAAATTGGTTGATGCAGTGTTCTGACGTATTGGCTTTTTGCCAAGCAAAACCGGAAGATGGCGGAGGAGGCGCTATCCTCATTTTGCTCAAATCCAAAGTATAAGCTGGTAAAACGTTTGTAATTATAATGAAGGATTTGATTCTTGCGGAAAAGCCTTTTCGTATCGAACTTGGCACTGAATACAGCGTTGTGCGGATGGATATACTAGCAGCCGCTCAAACCCGATCTCGCTACCACAATCGATACAGTCACCGAACTCTAGTTCGCTCAGATACTTCATCGACATTTCCAGTTCGCGTATTTCGTTGATTTGCCGGTCGACTAATGCCGTGTCAATGTCGTCCGGTATATTGTTTACATACTCTGCTAGTTCAGCATCACTGATATCCTGAGTGTGTGCAAGCTCGTTACGTATTTCTTTTTGTAGACCTAGATAACGCTTATGTAGCGCAGCCTTCAACTGGATTAATTGTCCTTCAGTAAAATTTGCCATCCTGCCTCCATTTCCTGTTATGCCTTACATGTTGTCTGAGATGTAATTTCCAATCTTTGATGAAAATCAAAAGAGCGTAAATCCATAGACAGTGTACTATGCCTTATATTGCTTGCAACTGTTTCAAATCTGCAATTATTTCGGAAGAATTACGTGCCGCACTGACCGACAAATACATGCGTGCAATTTTTCCGTGTGGATCGATCAAAAATGTATTGCGCTTGGCAAACTTGATAATGCCCAAATTAATGAGCGAATGATATCGAGTAGCCGTTTCTGCAGTAGTGTCCGCCAATAGCGGAAATTGCAGATGAAATTTTTTAGAAAATTCAGCATGACTATTTGTGTCGTCCACACTCACACCAATTACTTCGGCGCCCAAGTCAGTTAACTGCTGAAGGTCATCACGAAAAGAGCAAGCCTGCTTGGTGCACCCGGGCGTGTTGTCTTTCGGATAAAAATATAACGCCAGCCATTTACCCTGAAAATCTGCCAAAGTATGTGCTCTACCAGATTGATCCGTCAAGTTGAATTCAGGTGCAGGCTGACCCAGCTTTAATGCTTTTTTAGTTGTGGAAAAAAACCAGAACATGAATCCCACTGTAATTATCGACAAGATAATAGCTAACCATTCCATGATATTTATCCATCCTTATTTGTTATATTTATGCTGCACAGGCCAAGCCCACAATCGTAGCCATGCTATGGCTAATAACGCTAATATGCTGGCAAATAAAAATGCTGCCACCGCATTGTATACATGCCATATTACCCCACACAATACTCCTGAAGGGATGGTGGCGATGCCACTGGCCAGATGATACCAGCCAGAAGCAGTGCCACGTTCACCGGGTGTTGCATAATCGCTAAGTAGTCAACCCTGAAAAAGTATCGCACAATAATTATTCCAAGCAAGCTATCGGGAAAAATGAGTGGCTATAAAAATGTAGCACCTGATGATTTGAGTTTCCATCCAGACATTCAAGCAGTCTGCATCTTTCTCCACGGAAAAAAGTGATATGTGTTGTCAATAATGGAGTCCATGGTAAACGTGCCAAAGGCATCATCTATCAATTTTCTTGTTTTAACGTTTCTATGAATCAGTTGGTAACGGTAGCAATTTGTCTGTTAGGCCATGTAGGTAATTTTATTAGAGTGTCTTTAAGCCAATCCGATAGGTTCAGGCCATTGAGTTGAGCCGTGCCAAATAGTAGAGTTTGAATAGCTACTGCAGGTTGGCCTGCATGCTCTGAACCGGTAAATAACCAATTCTTTTTTCCGATCGTGATAGATTTCTACGGGATTGTTGTCCATTGGCAGATGACCGGTTTGTGCCTAGCGAATTTGTACCAGCCCGCCGTGTAATGCCTCCAACGCCATTAGGCTGCATTAGTCTGGTGCAGATCGAAGAATTTACGGCGTGCGTGCGCCCAACAAGCCGGTTCAGTACACAGGGCTCCGTCTGTTTTTCGGAAAATAGAGTTTTGTGACCGCCATGCCGCCATCAATGACGGCTGATGGAATTGCTGCGGCGGTAGTGGTTTCACAGGTCTTGCAGGCATATTGCGGACAGATGTGAGGATGGGCAAAGAATTTGGCTGGTTCTATATCCAACTGTTCACTCACATCTTCACAGATTGTAACCAGATAATGGCCACATTGATTGCATTGACAGGATTCAGGTTCATGACGGTGTTCAATGCGTGGCGAGTGATCCGGTAATGGTCGGCAGCCGGCGCGCATACGTGGTGGTCTATTCGTCGGTATGGGTAACTGCTCAATTTCCGTTTCGATCGCAGCTGCATCGATTTCCCAAGCTTCTTCAAACAAGCTTAACTGTAACTGCGACAGTGATTCGCTCTTCGCGCTATATCGGATGCGGCGCAACTGAGGCTACTTTTGCTGGGAACGATATACTCGCAACCAATTCGAAAACGTTTTCGAATTCAGCTTATACTGATGACAATAGGCGGTCTGCATCAAACCATTCTCTTGCCAAGTTTCTATATGTTTCTGCTGCTATGTCGGCAATGCCATAGGTTATCCTCATGAGAATGTTTGAGAATAATGAAGTTTGTTGCAATTTTTTAGATGATGCTGTTGGATCCTTACCTATGAATTGATAAAAAACACAAACAATCTAAGTCAATTAGTTACAGGAGTTTTTCTATGGTCGCATTGGTCCGGTGGGGTATATTAAGCGCGGGATTAATGGCCGATCGCTTTGTTTCTGATCTCAGGAAGACCCTTGGCGCTGAAGTTGTCGCCGTGGCTTCACGATCAATCCAGCGAGCGGAGGCATTCGCAGCAAAGCATCGCATTTCTCGCGCGTATGGCTCATATGAAGCGCTAGCCAAAGATCCGGATATTGACGTTATCTATGTAGCTACAACCCATAATTTCCACAAGAGCCATACGCTTCTGTGTCTGGAAAATGGAAAGCATGTGTTATGTGAGAAACCATTGGCGCTTAATGCGATAGAAGCACGTCAAATGATTGCTTGTGCAGGTGAAAAGCGGCTTTTTCTTATGCAAGCCATGTGGTCGAGGTTTAATCCTGCGTATAAGTGTGCGATGCAGTGGGTTAAGGACGGGTTGATCGGGGAAGTTCGGATGCTCAAAGCCGATCTCGGGTTCAGGGCATCGTGGGAACCCGAGCATAGATTGCTTAATCCTGCTCTTGCCGGTGGGTCAATTCTGGATGTTGGTATTTATCCGCTTGCTTTGGCATCTCATCTTTTTGGCCCGAAACCTTCAAAAATTCAAGCGCTGGCATTCCTGGGCGCGACCGGTGTCGATGAGCAAGCGGGTATCATGCTGCAATATCCACAGGGGCAGCTTGCTTTGCTATCGAGCGCAGTTCAAACACGCTCTCCACATAACGCATTTATTTTGGGTGCAAAGGGAATGATCTGGATTCCCATGTTCTGGCGTGCTCGTCTGGCCATCCTGTGGCGTCCAAGAAAACTGCCGCGAATCACATGGGGGAGCGCGGGATACCAGCATGAGGCTGCAGCAGTCAATCAGTGTATCCGAGAGGGAAAAATGGAAAGCGCAACAGTTACTCTTGCTGAATCCTTAGCTATGATGGAAACGATGGATCAGATAAGGGAAAAAATCGGCTTGAAATATCCTGGGGAATAAATCGACTTAATCGCTGGATGGCAACAGTCAATTATTTGGATGTCACTCTAGATTTCGGTTTCCTCGATTTAATCCCTGATCAATTGGGGCAGCTACTTACTAATTTGGAGACAGATCAATCATCATGAATTAACGAATTGTCGTCGAGCGAATTATTTTTAGGATTGCAAGTTGATTTACTTGCTGCGTAACTTAATTGCACTTATTACTTGAATTCGCCTCTGATTAGAATTGCTACTATTCCAAAAAGATTTGATCGAATGTTCCACCATCGGAGAAGTGAGTATTGTGTGTAGTTTTCCAGTCGCCAAAGGCATCATTGATATTGAATAATTCTATTTTGGGAAACTGCGCTGCGTATTTTTCAGCGACTTTAGCACTGGTAGGTCTGAAAAAATGCTTGGCTGCGATTTCTTGCCCTTCTTCTGAATAGAGATACTGGAGATAGGCTTCGGCAGCTTTTCGTGTACCTTTCTTATCGACAATTTTGTCAATTAATGCGACGGCTGGTTCAGCCAGGATACTTAGAGAAGGGATGACGATTTCAAATTTCCTTGTACCATATTCTTTAAGCACCTGAAACGCCTCATTTTCCCATGATATCAAAACATCTCCGGTTTCACGTTCTACGAACGAGGCAGTTGAGCCACGCGCGCTAGAATCTAATACTGGAACATTTTTATAAATTTTGCTGACGAAATCTTTCGCTTTATCTTCGCCATAGTGCCGTTTGCCATATTCCCAAGCTGCCAGGTAGTTCCATTGCGCTCCACCGGATGTTTTTGGGTTTGGTGTAATGACCGATACGTCAGGATGTGCTAGATCTGCCCAATCCTTAATTCCCTTGGGATTTCCTTTTCGTACCAAAAAAACGATGGTCGATGTATAAGGTGTGCTGTTATGGCCTAGGCGTTTTTGCCAATCTTCCGGTAGTAATTGGGTTTTTTCTGCGATTGCGTTGATATCATTGGCTAAAGCCAATGATACGACATCGGCCTCCAATCCTTCAATAACGGAGCGTGCTTGCTTGCCGGAACCGCCGTGAGATTGCTTGATTGTGATTGTTTCATCGGTTTTTGCTAGCCAGTGCCGTGCAAATGCCCAATTAAATTCTTGATATAACTCCCGTGTTGGATCGTAAGAAACGTTGAGTAAGGTTTTTTCCGCCAATACGATATTGCTGATCAAGAAACCTACTGCCAAGAGGCTTATGGTTGCCCATGTTCTAATATTCATGATTGTTCCTCACATACAAATTACAAAAAATTTATAAGAGATTGATTCGAGATATTGAATGATAGTGCTGCTGATATCGGTTAAAAGTTGACTAGACGGAATGAATGCATAGCATAATACTACGCAGCTGTGGATAAATCGATCAGATTGGTATGGGTTTCCTTTCTATGGAGTGCTTTAAACGGCGACATACCATTGATAGTGGTGTGAGAGGTTAGCAGTAATATGAAAATAGTGAACTTGCAAGGCTGATAATATGCTGTGGTCGAGAAGAAGGAGGGCATGCTACATGTTTTGCAGCATATTTTGCTTATGAAAGTGTTTTCTGGTTGATTTTATTGGCGCAAATTCACGCTTTCTGACTCATCGATTGCTTTATAGATGGTCGGTCAGGATACGTCAATTTATTGTGCCCGTGCCACGATAGTTTATTTCCTGGTCTCATGTGCAGCTCTTGCCAGCTCTGTTATTGATTGGATGGCGTTAAGCGCATCTCAGTCGATATCCTTTCAGCTAGACGAAAACGATGCTAGAGAGATCACAATAGTTATCTTTGAATAGGGGACCTGGTGAAATTCCAGGACCCCATGGTTATCAAGATATCGTGCTTTAACGATTTTATAATCAGAAAAAAACTTAACAGCATGTTATCACGCTAAGTTCTCTCGCTACTGCATCAATTTCAGCGAGGTTCTCCGTAAATCTCTAAAGGTCCGTAGTAGCGATTTACTGAGAATCCCCTTGTTTATTGCCATCATAGAGGCTTGGTGGATATTGGCCTGGCTTCGGATCACTGCATCCAACTAAGAAGAATGCAAAAATAGCAGCAATTAATAGTGAGTATTTCATGTCCATTATCTCCTATAAAATTAAATACCTATGATATATGAGTTAAGTGAAACAACTCTTTGGTCATTCAAAAAAACGAAAAAGACCGTCTTCTTGATACCAGAATCAAGTAACCTTGTCCAGTAAAAATTACAGAAAGTTCTCCTGAAACGAGAGTAGACTCTGGATTGTCATTCAAAATGCAAGAGAAGCTGTGCGTTTATTTTTATTTAAAATCAATAGTTTGAATATTTATCCCTATCGAGGAAACCAGTTATGCCGCAGGCTTTGCAAGATAAATGCTAGCTCTATCGTTGTTGCTTGTGTGTTGAGAAAATATTATTGTAAGTGACTGATTACGAAAGAGGAAGCTGATCACGCTGTAACAAAAAAACAAATTCATCTCCAGCACTGGTTTCTAGCCAGGTAAACGGTAATTTCGGATAGGCCTGTTCCAATGCTGCGCGATTATGTCCGATTTCAACTACCAGAATTCCATCGTCAGTTAAATGCTTGGCGGCCTGTTGTAGGATTTTGCGCGTCGCATCCAGTCCGTCCATACCGCTTGCCAGCGCATTTTCTGGTTCATGCCGGTACTCCTGGGGTAATTGCGCCATTGATTCAGCGTTGACATAGGGCGGATTGCTGATAATCAGATCGTAGCGCTTTTTCTGTAACGCTGAGAACAGATTGGATTCAATCAGATCAATTCGTTCTTCCAGCCCGTAATCCTGTGTATTTTTGTGCGCTACAGCAAGCGCCTGAACGGAAATATCGGCGGCATCAATCGTGGCGTTGGGGAAGCTATGCGCCATCAAAATGGCGAGACAGCCGGAGCCGGTGCAGAGATCGAGTGCGGTGATTATGACATCCGGATCGATGATCCACGGGGATAGTTGTGTTTGTAGTAATTCGGCAATAAAGGAGCGCGGAATGATTACGCGCTCATCGACATAAAAGCTGTATTCTCCGAGCCAAGCTTCATGCGTTAGATAAGCTGCAGGAATTCTTTCTTTAACACGGCGCTCAATTATTTCTAGTACGTGTTCACATTCGTACGTTGTGACGCGTGCGTCCAGAAACGATTCCAGTTGATCCAGTGGTAAATATAAGCTTTTCAGAATAAGATACGCCGCTTCATCATACGCATTCGCCGATCCATGGCCAAAATACAAGCTGGCCTTGCTGAATTGGCTGACAGCGAAACGTAGCAAATCGCGGATGGTATGCAGTTGCGATTGAACCTGGGTAATCATGGGTATTAAATTAACTGAGAAGCTGAAATGTTCATGTAGAAGCAGTGAAAATAACTGGTTATATTGATGAAACTGCAATGTAGCATAAAAACCGAGATGTGAAAGAAGCTCACATGCTAATTATTTTGAATACATTATATTGAATATCGATACAGATACAGATAATTATTTCATGCAGGTTGCTTTGGAATTGGCGCAGCAAGCACAAGAGTGCGGTGAAGTACCAGTCGGCGCTGTAGTAGTGCGGCATGGCGTCATAGTCGGGCGCGGTTTTAATCGTCCGATTTCTGTTGCGGATCCTACTGCACATGCTGAAATCATTGCAATGCGTGATGCTGCCAGCCATATGGCTAATTACCGTTTGCCGAACTGCATGTTGTATGTCACTTTGGAGCCGTGTGTAATGTGCATCGGTGCGATTTTTCACGCGCGTATCCAACGCCTGGTCTACGCTGCAGCGGATCCCAAAACCGGTGCCTGTGGCAGTATTATAGACTTGCCTGCGGAAGTGCGATTGAATCATCACTTATTAGTTGATGCAGGAATCATGGCACCTGAAGCTGGCGCATTGTTAAAGCAGTTTTTTGCACAAAGGCGTAATGCGACGAAACGGAACAAACATGAAAATTAATATCTATATCGTTACTCAGCAAATGGATGTAATAGATGAACAGGGACAAATCGTCCGGCAATACCTCATTTCTTCAGCAAAGAACGGTACAGGTCAGAAGAATGGCAGCTTCTGTACCCCGCTGGGGAAACATATCATTCGCGCTAAAATTGGCACTGGCCAACCCGTCAATACGGTTTTTATCAAGCGGCGTCCTACTGGTGAAATTTATTCATCGAAACTGGCTGCACAATTTCCTAAGCGCGATTGGATTTTGACACGTATTTTATGGTTATCCGGCTGTGAACCGAATTTTAATCGATTGGGTTTGGTGGATACCATGCGTCGCTATATCTACATACATGGCACGCCGGATAGCGTAACGATGGGTAAGCCCGGATCCATCGGATGCATCCGCATGCGCAATAGCGATTTGGTGGAATTGTTTGATCTGGTGGGCGCAGGAACACAGGTGGAGATAATTGCATCGAAAATAAATTGATTTTTCCTTAACATTTAGAATAATCTATTGTGATTGGGAGAGAAAATGGAATCTCTATTAATCCTTAAAAGCTTCAGATTGACTCACTGCATGTTTTTATTAGTCAGTTTGCTTTTATTTTCCACCCGAGTGGTCGCGGATGAATGGATTTATACCGTGAAGCCAGGACAATCTCTGGAGTATTTCGGAACAGCGCTTGATCAGTTCACAGTATGTAACTCGTTTGCAGCGACTCAATAAAATATCCGACGCCTAACTATTCCTCCCGGCACCAAAATCAGAGTACCCGTTTCATAGTCAAAAACACAAACTAGTGGAATTTATGTGCATGAAATTTATGTACACGGTAGCGTACTGATAAAACGTAGAAATACTGCGGAGGTTCCCGCTGAAACAGGAATGAAGTTAAATGCAGGCGATGAAGTGCGCAGCGAAAGTGATTCTTTTGTCGCTCTCAAGTTTTTAGATAATTTACAACTCCGATTGCACGAGAATAGCCAGATTCGCATCAACAAGATGAAGATTTTGGGTGATTATGGAGCAGTAGATGCGCTCATCGAATTTCAGCAGGATCGAACCGAGAATACCGTACCAAAAAAATTAGGGACTGGTACCCGCTTTAGAATTAAAACGCCTTCTGCCGTCAGTTCCGTGCGAGGCACTGATTTTCGCGTTGGAAAACAACCAAGGGTGAGCATACAAGCAGTGAGGTGTTATCCGGTTTAGTGCAAGTCGAAGGTGAGAAAAAGGAAATTACCGTTTCGGCGGGTTTTGAAACGATCGCAGTACTCGATGTGCCACCAGTTGCGCCGGTTAAATTGTTGTCTGCGCCGGATTTGAGCAATACTCCCGTGCTATATGAACACTTACCTTAATTTCGCTGAGTGGATTCAAGTCTTCGGAGATGAAAAATGACCACAGCTCTACTTGATCGCATTACTCACCACTGCGATATCCTCGGAACCGGTAATGATTCTTACCGATTCAAACATCGCAAAAAAGCACCCGAAATTTAAGTTGCGCTACTTCTTAACTGGAAATTCTTGGATGTTGGTAGGTGGTAATTCTTGCATGTTGATTGACACTGTTAACACGATTTTTAGATGGTTGAGAGCATCCTTTCAGAATTTACGATTCTGCGCATTTCAAAGTTGCACCATCCACCGGGTTAACTCTGAAATGCCCCCATACGCCCCCTGCAAACATATGCATCGGACCGTCGCGATAGAGATAGCAGCCTTCTTTAGCGGTGCCCGACAAAATAGCTGTCATAGATTTGCCTGCAGACAATAACGCAGCGTGTGCCGAGCCGAATTGGGGCATTAGATCCTGATAATTGTGTCCAAAGCTTAAGAACGTGCGTTGGCGGGCTCGACCATGGGGTTGAGAAACCCGAAAGCGTACTTCTTCACCAGCTTTAGCTTGAAAAATGGGTGTCGGTATTCTGGCCCATGATTCCAACAGAAAATTATTCGGGAATTTGATTTGATTCAAATCCGAGCCGACGTTAGTATTATACTCAACAATATTTCCATTACTATCAACACCATGCCGCAGCCTTGACCAGAAAGGCGCAGCGCGATAGTTGAGCCCTTTTTCTCCATGATCATAGGAATCATCGCAGATGGGGCAGTCGCCAATTGGCTCGGATGCATGGGTGGAGTTCCATGGCGAATTCCAGTGCAGATTTAACCCGTCTTGATAAGCGATTACGAATTCACGAAATGTTCGCTGCCTGCCTTTTTCATCGGTGTATTTGATTAAAGCTTCCGATCCGAGGGTCCAGTAATTAGTGTCCGAAACCAATACTCCGGTTTTAGGATCATGATAGGTCGCGCCTTCAGGCTCGATAATAAGCGTGCCAAACAAACCATGCGTGCCATGACCGATAACATCGCCAAACGCCTTGATCGGTATCGTTCCAAAAGCGTAAGGAATTCTGTTCAGTGTATAGGAGCATTCTTCTCCGTCACTACAAACTGGCACACCCTTAACTTTTTCCCCAAAATCCGGCTCCAATCTGCCTGCATAAAAACGTAAATTAAGCTGTTGTCCACTAGGTTTGGGTTCTGTACTGCTATTCATGCCGATACCGATATTATGATGATTTGTATATCCCATGTTGGGCAGCATTGGTATCGAGATCGACAATCGTGTTGATGGCTTAATGTCGTCTGCATGGGGATCAGCAGACTTGTCGACATTTAGCGGAACAATTTTGGGCATTAATGCATCCCCGCTGGAATCGGGTAATTCTGTTTCACCTTCGGCCAGCAACAGATTGTGAAAATTCAGTTCGATGCAATCGTTGGCATTGGCACGCAAAACCAACGGTTCCAAGATGCCTGTGTCTGCCTTTTCCTGGTAGATTTTCTGGACATGTTTAAGAAGTGTGAGCTCGGGGGGCTTAGGTGATATAGCAAGCAATATTAGCGCATCAGGATCGAAAATCTGATTATCGCGATCATAAAATAAGTGATTCTTTTCTGAAGAAGTCAGTAAATCAACCCGGGTTGCTACCACGTCATACCTGACCTTCGTTGATTCAGTGGGACAAACGTCTGAATTATTATCCCACTTAATTTTTCCTATTCCATGCCCTGGCAATGGTTTCAATCTCTCTCCAATGGCTTGTTGACATGAGGGTGGCAGCTCCTTTTGGGCAGACATAGGTAAACTCCTGCGTGTAAGCCATTTGTCGGATAGTTTATTAGTTGCAGGCTTTTGGTCGGGTCCGCATGCTTGTGGGTCTGGAGAGCCAACGCCATTATAAGTTCGCAACAATCCCCAGGCACCATTCCATAACGCATCGACAGTGCCAAAATGATAGAGATAGTCAGCTACGAATGGACCGCCGGCTACATTCTCAAATGGTGGCAGATCCATCTCAAAATGTTCGGATATTCCAATTTCCTGTGCAGCAACTAACGCCAACGGATTGTCTCGTTTCGCTTGTGTTTTTTTCGGTAAATGCTTGTTCGCAGCATAGTTGATCACACGTGGCCAGTATAAACCTTCAACCGCAAACGTATGCTGCACCTCTTGCGCACCCTGAACCATGCGGATCTGGATTTTTTCGCCTTCATAAGCTTCCAGTATGGGTGTACAAGGATCTCCATGTTGGTGGGTGGCAAAAACAAACGCCATGTCACCGTCTCGATCTATCCCACCGGTCTTTTTCTGACGGGTAATGCTATCCCGTTTTGTTAAAAATCCGCTCGCATCGCGGGTTTGTGCAAATTCACCACAGTTCGTTTCTTCAGGAGCTTGTAGTTTTTCTTCCATTTTTCCGATGCGTAACGGAATTGGTTCATGGCGATAATTCACCAAGTAAGGATTATGGTGATCCTTGGAAATAGCTTCCGGCTTGAACGGCGGATCAACAGGTTTGCCATATTGCTTCCACCAATGCTTGGCATGTTGTTTGAGATTGTCGGAAAGGATCTGCATTATCGGATTGTTAGCCTTATTATCCGATTCATGGAGCAATCTGGCCATGCCATTGGTGATTGTTTGGCTCAACCAGGGTTGATATAAAGTTGGTTCATAAAGTAAAGCGAAATCAGCCACTGCAAGTGCATATTCACGGCGATTCTCATGGATTAACCAGTCATCGGCATCGACAATAACGGCTTTGGAGCCCACGCCGTCTGCAAGCGCTTCTCCATTGGGTTGCAACCATTTTGAACCGGCCGGTTCAACGAGCAGAGCAGAATAAAAGCCATGCTGCTGTATGGAAGAGGGCGCAAAATGATCATGCGTAAACACCGTGCGCAACGTGCGGTCGATACATTCCTTGCCGGTTTGTGCCGGACAGGTTCTGTCCGGTAATTCCGCGCCATGCATAGTATGTGTGGCATCTGCCATATCCTTGTCTCGAACCGTCAGCAAGGGATCGGCAAACCAGCGTTGTATGGTGGTTTGATAATCGCCAACCGGCTTGTCATCAAGATCCTTACCTACTGTAAGTTGTTTTTGTTCACCATTTGATGTCATGGCAATGCCTTTGGCCGCGGCAATGCGTTCTTCAACAGCGCCACGCGAAAATGTGCCGTCTTCGTAATTAAATCCATTTCCGGAGCCATCAGAAGATGTCACATCAAATTTCACCAGATGGATATGCTGGCCAATGGTATCAGTGGGTGTGGCCACCTGAAAGTCGTCCAGTTCCAATTCCTTGTGGGTTCTATTTTGGTGCTTGAATTCTATGCACTCACCGGAAGCGGCGCGGAAAAAAAATGGTTCCATGTCATGCCGGCGTTGTCCTTCGATATCTTCAGCATCTTGGGTCAGCACATTGATGCGGGCCTGTGGATCATGCCAACCAGCACGATTGACCACCAGATTGAGTCCGATTGCCGACACTTCATATTGTCGATGCCCCGTCTTGGCGGGATCATGACAGGGATCCGCATAGGGTGCACCGGGTGCAGGTAATGCGCCATTCACATGAAAGTGAGCAGCTTTACCTTCCGGTGTCAAAGACGGATAACCGGATTTAGCCGCGTCATATGAAACATAGGATCCATCCGCAAGCCTGATTCTGGCTGCTTTTCCGGCATGAAAATCCATTGCCTGACGTTCCATCAATTCGCCTTCATGATCAAGCAAGGTGATATCGGCTTGGGTCAATTCCAGGCGGAAGTCTCCCAGCGTAAGGGATTTCCTCAATAGCGCTGCCATGCGCGTATCCGGATCAGTGGGTAATTGGTCTCTCAAGTCGTCAGACAGAAAAACGGGTTTGCGTTCACCGCTTTTGACCACATGCCTTGGAAGACCGCCGTGCATCAACAACCCGTCTTTATTTTTAGCAAAATCTAGTGGAGGTTGTGGCGCTCTGCGGCCTGGTTCGCCGGGAATATAAAATGGATAGCCTGGCATGGCGTACGACTCGGGTTCTCCGGTATTCAGATCCTGCGCGTAAGTGGGCAATGGAGGTAAACTTTGGCCAGGAAGTGGAAGCACTGCGGGAACGGGAGTTCCGGCACCATTGGCACCCGTGATGGGATCGGTTCCGGGTCGTTTTCCTCTCATCCCCAGTCTTTCCACAGATAACGCTACTTGCGGTTGACCGTAATACCGCGCTTCGGGTTGTCCGTCCGGTAGCTTACGCGTGCCGTCCTCGATCACATCATGTGTCCGCCACAGTGCCCACATGCCTTGTGCAAAATGGGGATAAAGATGACAGTGAAAAATAGAATCCCCGACAGTGCGGTTGCGATTGCCGCTTCCGTTGGTCTGAAAATTACTTTCACTGCCCCAGTTGGACAGACCGCCATCATAGATGGAATAGTCAAATCCTTGTTGCGGCGCAATGGTTTGTGAATCAAGATAGGTGCCGATGTTAGTATCTGCGGATGACAGCCATTGGTGCGCATGCAAGTGAAAGACATGCGTTTCTTTCGGGCCTGCGTGCAGATTCCGGAATTTGACGCGGTCATTCAGATAGGAATGTGCGACATTGGAGGGATCATCGTCAAAGTGTTCCAGCAGCGCAGGATCACCATTGGCCCAGGATTGCAGGAAAAATTCCTCATAAAAACATTCCGCGCATTCGGCGGATGGCCCTATTTCCTTCCGGTTCGCCAGTAATATCGAGCCCATTCCGCTGGCGCCATAATTGATGGCGAATCCATCACCAACGCCACTTAGTTGCCGGCTGGCAGGTAATTCCTGGAAGCTTTTGGCATAAAAGGTTTTCAGTTCGTCATGAAAAACCACCGTAAACTCGCGAAATGCAGGAGCATTAGGGGTTTTTGGATTGTTATCGAGAATGACAGCATTCTGGTCGCCATAAATCAATTCATAACGCACCGTATTTAAATTGTCTTTTCCAATGATTTTAAGCATGTTCAGATATGGAATACCGTCTGCGTCGACTGCGTCATACTGTAACTTACCCTTGCGCGCACTGTCATTTTCCTGCTGGCGTGGCCAAACTTTATCGAAAACGGGTGCGGTAATCTGGCTACGGTACCATGTGCTGTTTTGCGGTTCGACAATGACGACACCGAATAGTCCATGCGTCAGGCTGCCGCCATCACCTTCACCACCGGCAGGTGCGCCATGGCTGGAAAACAAATGCGTGCCTTCCTGTTCAAGTTTCCATTGGCAGGTAATTGATTCACCGGGATCAATAGATTGCAATCCATTACATTTTGGATCCAAACCCGACAAACTGGTCAAACCGGGAATCACGATATTTGCCGACCGTGTTTTCGGCCAATCAGCTAGTAGCGGTTCATGCTCATCGGGATCAATGGCTTTGATTTGGTCGTCTGCATTCACTAAATGTGCGTATGGCGATTGCTTGTCGAGCAATTTGCATTGACTGATATCCGGCTGCTGCTCGAGTAATTGATTGGTGAAAGTGACTTCCAGAATGTCGCCGACGTTGCCACGCAACGTGAGCGGCCGGGGCCGTTTCCCCGTTTGCAGGCGTACTTTAGACGGACAAGACAATCCCGGCAGCCATTCTTCATCTTCCATGACTTCGGTGACATCCCGTTTCAACGCATAAATCATTCCGTAGGGATTGACCGAGCCGAATCGGTTGTAATAAAGCGGTTGCTCAAGCGCCATGACATCGGCATGTACAATACGTTGCTCAAAATGGGCATTATCATTATTACCGTTGTTATCGATCATCTTGCAGGCGGATGCGAGAATAATCAGCATGCACCCCGGGAATAAAAGATTTAAGTAGGAATGTTTCATCGTATTCCTCCAGTTGGTTAGCGGATGTCGATAGCATCGATCAGCAAGCAGCCCGGTCTGGCAAAACGGGTATTGTTTGGTATTGCACCTCGATCGGTCACGGAATGCCCAGTCGAAACAATCCATCTGACAGTCCCTTGAAAATCACCGTCGTAATCGATTCTTACCGAATCTTCAGTCCAGTCGGTTTGGTAAATACCTCCCCTATCTTGCTGCAGATCCTTAACGCAGCAAATCCAGTGAGGTGGCAACAGAGGAGCGGCGCTTGTGTCGTCGTTGGGAAAAAACAGAAGCGCGGCGAATGTATTGGTCGGCAGAGAAGCGAAGCGCAAAAAAGCGTATCGGAACCACAAACATTTATTTTCTGGAATCAGAATATTTCTGCATTCCAACCACGCGCCCTTGCCACCATGCGTCAGCGTACCGTCGGGATGAATACGCGGTAACCAGTTTTTTTCCTCTGTCAAGCTGTAAGCGGCATTGTCGGCGTCCGGTTGCCTTAAACCATCTGAATTAGCAGCGCGAGGATTGTCAATCCGAACAAAACATTTGCCCTTGGGAGACACAATATACCCGCCTTCTGCATTTTGGTATTGCTGTTCAACCGCTACGAGCTTGGATGAAGAGACATGAAATCCGGCTAGACCTTTATGACTAAAATTTGACGGAATTCCCATTTTTTCCCTCGATATGCGTTAAATAATCAGTCTTTTTTATTAAGCAGTAATCCTCTATGTTTCTATTGATATCATTAATCCATAGAGTGGTCTGTGATAAATATCACAAAATTATTCCTAAATTCTAATGCGAGGTAACTCTCCCAATAATATGCAACCAGGCAATAATCAGATGCTCATGGTGTGAAAATTGACGGGACAGCAGTGGGGTTGTTTCATAAATGTGTGGGATTTGTGCGAACATTTGGATTCACCAACTATTGAGGCCAATCCGCTAGAATAAACGGATCAGAAATATTCTTAAGCAATGATCGCGATGTTGTTTGCGAAGTTCCTCAGTGCAAGAGCAGTCGCTTTGTTTTCAATACTGTGTCATGAAACAACAAAATTTACGTCATCTGCGATCGTGCTAAAATCCCCTTCTGGTTCCAGATTACAATAGCGCTCGAATTTATCCACTTCTCGTTATGAAAAATAATTACCTTGAAAGAATACTGACCGCGCAGGTTTATGATGTGGCGATTGAGAGTCCGCTGGAACTTGTCGCCAATTTATCCGCGCGGATCCATAATCAGGTGTTGTTGAAAAGGGAGGATTTACAGCAGGTTTTTTCTTTTAAGTTGCGCGGTGCCTATAACAAGATGATCAAGCTGCCGCCTGCAGTGCGTAATCGCGGCGTGATTGCCGCTTCTGCGGGTAATCATGCGCAAGGGGTAGCATTGGCTGCCAAGAAACTCAAGTGTTCCGCAACTATCGTGATGCCAGAAACGACGCCGCAAATAAAGGTGCATGCGGTCATGGCGCTGGGTGCTACGGTGACATTGCATGGTGATTCATATAACGATGCGTATGAGCACGCGGTACAACTAGCGAAGGAAGAACAAGCTACATTTGTGCATCCTTATGATGACCCGGATGTCATTGCTGGGCAGGGAACGATCGGCATGGAAATTCTGCGCCAGCATACCGGCACGATTCATGCTATTTTTGTGCCGATTGGCGGGGGCGGTTTGATCGCCGGAATTGCCGCGTATGTGAAGCGGTTGTATCCGAAAATAAAGATCATCGGTGTTGAACCAGTAGATGCCGATGCCATGTACCGCTCGTTGCAGAGTGGCCGTCGTGTCAAGCTGGCGCAAGTGGGGTTGTTTGCGGATGGTGTGGCGGTGCGGTATGTGGGCAAGGAAACCTTTCGTTTGTGTCGCGAATTGGTCGACGAAGTGATGCTGGTTGATACTGATTCCATCTGCGCGGCGATCAAAGATGTATTTGAAGATACGCGCACGATTATGGAACCGTCCGGCGCGCTCTCGATTGCCGGAATCAAGGCGTATGTCGCGCGTGAAAAAATCATGCACAAGACGCTGGTTGCAATCGCGTCCGGAGCCAATATGAATTTTGACCGTCTGAGGCATATTTCCGAACGCGCAGAAATTGGTGAGCAACGTGAAGCGGTGATGTCAGTGACGATTCCGGAACAACCTGGCAGTTTCAAAAAATTCTGCAACTTGCTCGGTGCCAAAAGCATTACCGAATTTAATTACCGCTATGCGGATCCGAAAGTGGCGCATATTTTTGTTGGCGTATCGGTACGCAATCAGGAGGAAGCTCAAAAGCTGATCAGCGAATTGAAGCAAAGCGGTCTGGCGACCGAAGACTTGAGCAGCAATGAAATGGCCAAGCTGCATATCCGACATTTGGTCGGTGGGCGGGCACGCGATGTGAAAAACGAGATTTTGTATCGTTTTGAATTTCCTGATCGTCCAAACGCATTGATGAATTTCCTGAACAGCATGAGCCATAACTGGAACATCAGTTTATTCCACTATCGTAATCATGGCGCCGACTATGGCCGCGTGTTGATCGGCATCCAAGTACCTCCCACAGAAAAATCCGATTTCAACGCTTTCCTGGATCAATTGGGTTATCGTTATTGGGACGAAACCAAGAATCCGGCGTATAAATTATTCCTCGCATAATCGATCTACAATCTCACATCTAAAAGACCTTGTTTTCCAGGTCTTATTCTGTTTTTGATCACACACTCCTAAGGTTAAGCTAGCAGCTGACATCGGTTATGTCGGATGATTTTGCCGTCAATGTGCTTGAATATTCAGGCAAGCTGAACTTAAAGCTGGAGAAAACAATGGAAAACAATTTTTCTAAATTTGGATTAACAACCAATCTGGTTGCGATAGGAAAGAAGCTACCGGTTATTGTGCTGCCAACGAAAAAAAATGTTTCGAAAAAAACCACCTTGCTCAATCATAGCTGGATTCTGGGTGGCATCGTGATGTTTTTCACTGTGCTGCTGCTGAGTACACTGATTTTCAGTGTACAGCAAGCCAGAAACAATGCGCTACAACCAGAGCTTGTTTCACAGTTACAGTTGCAGCATTTACGTGTATCCAATGCTGCCCAGCAAATAATCACCGGCAATGTATCAGCTTTTACACCATTGCAAGATGGCCAGAATCAACTGAATCGATATATTATGTTGTTACTGCAAGGTGGTTTGTATCATGGCAAGACCATCTCCGCCGTTGATGACGCATCGTCGCGGAGTTTGGATGCCTATCTTAAAAGCTGGCAAATTGAGGAAGGAAATATCCATCTGATTTTGAGTCAGCAAGAATCGCTGTTGCAACTCATTAGCAGTATCAAGGCGATCCATATTGCGCATAGTCAACTGAACAGGCGCAGTGAAGAATTAATCAGCCGTATGGTGCAAATTGGCAATCTGTCGAATGAAGTTCGTACGGTGGAAGTCATAAGAATGCATGCACGCAACGTCGCGAGAAATGTAAAAACGTTACTGCCAATCGAATTGCCACTGGCAGAAATTACTGCGCAATTGGCACAGGATCACGTACATATTTCGGCGATTACGCATGCGTTAAGCCAAGGCGACAACGGCTTGGGCGTAGCTTCAAGTCGGGATGAAATGATTCAGGATCTGCTCTCGCATGTTTATGCATTGGTGAGAAGGCTCGATGATCACCTGCATGTGATACAGAAAGAGATTTCTGCAGCAGCAACGGTGCAGTCGGCTATTGATGATATGGTAAGCAAGAGTGATGTAATGCTGAATATCTCGCGCGAGCTGAGCAATCAGATTCAGGAGCAAACTTCGTATACGATATCGCGGCTAAACAGACTGATGATGATGCTCGGTACTTGTGTGTTGCTTGCGTTGATTTTTTTTATCCGGACAGTGCTTCAGAATGCGCGCTATCAAGATTTAGCTAGCCGCAACGAAGTGGCTAAAACACAAAAAGCCATTGTGACTTTGCTGGATAACATGAAAAGAATTGCCGACGGCGACTTAACGGTTCGCACCGATATCACTAACCGCACAACCGGTGCCATTGCTGATGCCATCAATTGTACGATTGAGGAATTGCATACCCTGGTGGAGCAGGTTAATCAGGCCAGTGCATTAGTGGTGAGAGCATCCAATCAGGCACAACAAGTTTCATCCGGGTTATTAACCGCAGCGCAACATCAAACGGCAAAAATCGAACAGACAACGATTGCAGTTTTAGGCATGACCGAATCGATCAGCGAAATATCGGATATGGCGATGGAATCCGAAAGAGTGGCGAAACAATCGTTGGCTACGGCGGAAAAAGGCACATCGGCGGTGCGTGAATCGATTACCGGAATGGATGAGATTCGTACTTATATTCAGGATACCTCAAAGCGGATTAAGCGCTTGGGTGAAAGTTCACAGGAAATTGGCGAGATTGTCGCATTGATTACTGATATCACCGACCAAACCAATGTTCTGGCTTTGAATGCGGCGCTGCAAGCTACTGCCGCCGGTGAAGCGGGACATGGTTTTACTGTGATCGCGCAGGAAGTACAACGCCTTGCTGAGCGGTCAACGGAGGCCAGTAAACAAATCAGCGAATTGATCGTTACGATTCAAGGTGACACTCAGGACGCTATCGCCGCGATGGAGCGTAGCACACTGGGTGTGGCAAAAGGCGCAAAGCGCTCCGATGCGGCCGGAAGGGCCTTGGAGGAGATCGAGCAAGTATCCAAGCAGCTCGCTCATTTAGTATCGAATATTTTTGATGTGACTAATACGCAAACACGAGCAGCGCACAAGGTGGTTGCTAATATGGAAGAAATTCTTCATATTACCCGACAGAATACCCAAGGAACTCTGAAAACCACCGGATCGATTAAACAGATTACTGGATTTGCATCAGAGCTGAGAGCATCGGTGTCTAATTTCAAGGTGTGAGGGTATTTTCGGTCTCACTATGAACTGATGGTACGGAAAAATGAGCGCTCAACCTAAACTTAACATTTCGGCAATTATCGGCATTAAGGATGGAATTTATCAGGCATTTGCATTGATAGATCAGAATCTGGAGGTGTATAGCCAGCATCCCGATAATGACAAGCTGATCAAAGACTGCCGGAATTATATCCATCAGCTCGATGGTTTGTTGGAGATGCTAAATCTGACGAGTATCACCATCGTTACCGAGAAAATGGAGCAAGTGATTGATGCGCTGATTTATAAAAAAATTGAGCTGAATCCGTCGGTTATTGATGCACTGAAACAATCCACCAAAGCTTTATTGTTCTATCTCAATGAGCTTATCGATGGTGCCGAAGAAAACGCATTGCGATTGTTCCCAGTTTATCGTTCGTTAATGCAAGTGTATGGTTTCGAGAATGCACCCGAAAGTGATTTGTTTTTTCCGCGCTTAACCGTAGATCCAGTACTAAAAGACCCAGCTGCGCATATTGATACCATATCCGCCAAAACCTTGGCCAAGCAGTTGGGTGCTGAATATCAAGCCGGTTTGCTGAAGTGGTTGCGTGATCCTTCGAATCAACAGGGTTTGCAAAAAATGGTAGCCGCCGTGAATCAGATCGAGGTATTTCCAGGAACGGCAGAGCAACGTGTTTTTTGGTGGGTGACGACTGGTTTCTTGGAGGATTTGCTGTATTTGGATGACAATCAAATTGACCTCATGACCCGGAGGTTGTGCGGAAAGATTGAGCAAGCGATTCGTCATCTGGCTGCTGGAACACTGGGTAACACTGCGGTGTTAATGCGTGAATTACTGTATCACCTTATTCATAGCGAATCGACCGGACAGCGTATTGATGATATCAAGCGCAGCTTTGCTTGGCCAAGCCTATCAGCCACCGATGCACTGACATTTGAGCAGTCGGAATTTCTAAATCCATTATTGGAAAGATTGCGTGGTACGTTGATGCAAACCAATGATATTTGGCGGGAGTTTTGTGCGGGGCATCAAGAGAGCTTGGTTGCGTTGTCAGAGTATATTGATTGGCTCTTGCACCAAGCGCAGCAAACGGAGTGTGCGCCGTTAATCAAGCTGATTGATGCAATGAGTGATACCGCCGCGTATTTGCATGCACAGCCGCAAGATATGGACGAGGAATTGGCCATGGAAATGGCTACTGCTTTATTGATGATTGAGAGCATCCTCGATGATTTTTACAAGTTGTCGCCAGAACTGCCACGCCAGATCGATATTCTGGTTTCTCGTTTACATGGCGTTACTGCCGGTGATGTCAATATTTACGAACTGCCGGCGGTTCCTTTTTTTAATGCGTTCGAAAGTAGCACGCAGGATAAAGATTTACTGGCGCAAGTTGCGCAAGAAATACTGACCAATCTTGCGCAAATCGAGAGTATTCTGGATAAATTCTTTTTTGAGCCAAGCGAACGATCCGGACTAGTTTTGCTTTCAAGCTTATTCAAGCAAATTGCAGGTGCTTTGGTTATGCTGGAATTGGAGCGTGCTCAAACGTTATTGAGACTTTGTCAGAATTTGGTTGAAAAACTGTTGCAGCCAGATTATGAAATCGTTGAATCAGAACAGATTTTGCTTGTGGATGGATTAAGTAGCCTGGGTTTCTTTATTGAAGCGCTCAGAAGTGGGCAACCCGATAGTATCCAGATTATCGAGGAAGCACTCGCATTATTCCAAATGGTGGCAATGCGCCGCACTAGAGCATCGCAATCGACACCAGCAATACAAATTTTGCCTGCCAACGAAGCGCAATTGGAAACAGTGCGCAGTGAAGTGGCGAGCGCAGATGTTGATTCGGAGTTGCTCGAAATTTTCCTTGAAGAAGCGGATCAGTTGTTGGCAGACCTCGGTAATGATCTGCAGAAGTGTCGCATTGGTGTTTACGATCATGATGTGCTTACCAGCTTGCAACGTGGATTTCATACACTTAAAGGCAGTGGCCACATGGTCAAGCTGGAGGAAATGAGTGATGTCGCGTGGAATCTGGAGCAGGTTCTGAATCATTGGTTGAATGAGAAAATACCGGTTAGCGATCAATTAGTAGACTTAATTACCCGTGCGCGCCAAGCTTATGCCGGATGGTGCAGGGATTTGCGCGAACAGGGCGCTACTCATGTTGATGCCCAAGAGTTGTTACTGACAGTAAAAGAATTGCTGGCTCAACAAGCTGAAGCCGGAGTCGGAGCTATTGGTTTTTCTGCCAATGCCGATGAGCCCGCAGTGAAACCCGAAGAGCTGGCGGCATTGCCGGAGTCATCATTGCTCTCCACGTCAGCTGAATCAGCGCCGTTTTTTGATGCCGTCGATCAGATCAACCCAGAATTGCTGCAAGCATTTCTTGAAGAGACTTATGACATCATTCCACAAATCGGCAGCAAATTACGAGCTTGGCGCATGTTGCCAGGGGATGACGATATTCACTGTGCGATGTTACGGTTATTGCATACCCTGAAGGGCAGTGCCCGCATGACGGGAGCTGTAGTTTTGGGTGACTTGATTCATGTCATGGAAAGCCATGTCGAAACGGCTTTCCATGAGCATAATATGTCGAATTCTGCGTTGGATCAGCTAGAAAGTGAATTTGACATCATCAGTAATCAGATTGAACAACTGCAAAGTATTGGCGTTCCAGGGGCCTCGGAGCCAGTTGATATCAATAGCGCAGTGAATGCATCAGCACAAAATCAGAACTTGCCTGAGAAAACTGAGCTACTTCAATCCAAGGCCATTTTACGCATCAATTCTGAGCTTATTGATCGACTGATGAATGATTCCGGTGAAGCCAGTATTCTGCGATCTAAAGTTGAGGCGCAACTCAACAGTTTTAAACAGTCTTTGCAGGATCTTGCCGAAAGTACACACCGCTTACATGATCAGTTGCGCGAAGTGGAAATTCAGGCGGAAACTCAAATGCAATCGCACCTTGCGCAACAACATGAAAGCGAGCATACGTTTGATCCGCTCGAATTCGATCGCTTCTCGCGTTTTCAGGAATTGACGCGACTAATGGCGGAGAGTGTTGATGACATAATCACCGTGCAAAAAAGCTTGCGTACCACACATCATGTTGCTGAAGAATCCGTTGCACAGCAATCCGTTATCAACCGCCAGCTGCAACAATCTTTGCTGCAGATTCGTACCATACCGTTTAGCAATTATGCCGAGCGTTATTACCGCATTGCCAGGCAAGTGGCCGAAGATATGGGGAAAGAAGTTCATCTGGAAATCCTCGGCGCGGAAGTTGAGATTGACCGCAATGTGTTAGAGAAAATAAACCCTCCGCTCGAGCACCTGCTACGTAATGCCATCGCACATGGCATCGAAGAACCGAAGCAGAGACAACAGGCAGGCAAGCCTGATGCCGGGAAAATAACCCTGCAATTGCTTCAGGAAGGTAATGAGGTGATCATTACGCTCAGTGACGATGGCCGTGGCCTGAACCTTCCGCGCATCCGGGAGGAAGCGCAGCGGCTTGGATTGGTTCAGGAAAAGGAAGTTCTTGACGACGATACCATCATGTCATTGATTTTCGCGCAAGGTCTGTCAACCACCGATTCCATCACCGGAATTGCCGGTCGCGGCATTGGGCTGGATATCGTCCAGAATGAGATTTTGATGCTGAGCGGTCGCGTCAACGTCCGTTCCGTTCCCCATCAGGGCACAAGCTTTACGATGTATCTGCCACTTACGCTGTCCGTGGCACAGACATTCATGATCCGCGCTGGAAAACAAACCTATGCAATTCCGGCTTTCATTGTGGAGCATCACCGGGAATTCGATCACGATGCATTAAAGGCAATTTATCAGGAACATTGCGTTGAATTTAACGGAAAGAAATATCCATTTTCCCATCTATCGCATTTATTAGGCGAATACGATCATAATCTGGAAATTTCCCGGCACAATCCAGTGTTATTTCTGCATAGTGGCACCCAATATCTGGCAATTCACGCTGACGAATTTCTAGGTGATACCGAAGTGGTCATTAAAAGTACCGGCTCACAGCTCGCTCAAGCGCCAGGTATCGAAGGTGCCACCATCACCGGTGATGGTGAAATTATTCTGATCCTGAATCCAGTCAAATTGATGCAACGCAACGATGTGCAAAAGATACTCAGCACCCCGGCACCTGAATTAACTCCCGCTACACACAAAAAATCAGTCAAATCGCCTACTATCATGGTGGTGGACGATTCATTGACGGTGCGCAAAGTAACCTGTCGCCTTTTGGAACGTGAAGGCTGCGACGTGGTGATTGCGAAGAATGGTATCGAAGCGATCGAAAGCCTTCAAGAAATCATCCCTGACGTCATGCTGATTGATCTGGAAATGCCTAAAATGAACGGTTTTGAATTGATCGAAAAGGTGCGTGCGAACCCGGAAACAGCTCATATCCCGCTGATCATCATCTCCTCACGAACCGCTGAGAAGCACCGCAAGATTGCCAAGGATTTAGGCGTTCATATATTTCTGGGTAAGCCTTATAAAGAAGAAGAGTTGTTAAATCATTTATCGGGATTTTTCAAAAAATAACCCAAGATTTATTGGTGGTGCCACCGATTAATCTGGCGGCACGTGGCTGAATCTACTGTTTAGGTGCCACAGACTCTGTTTCCGGCGTTGGTTGCACTTCTGTTACAAAAATTTCAACGCGGCGATTTTCAGCTCTATTTTCTGGCGTGTCATTTTCAACCATAGGTTCACGGGAGCCGCGGCCATCAATTTGAATGCGGTTAATCGATATCCCTCGGCTTACCAGGTAATCACGTGTGCTGGCGGCCCGGTTAACCGATAATGGATTATTGATTGTATCGCTGCCGGTGTTGTCAGTGTGCCCAATGATCTTGACGGTCGTGCCTTCATTGCCGACTAAGCTGGCTGCAAAGTTATCGAGAATGGGTCTGAAACCTGGTTTGATGTCAGCCCGACCGGTGTCAAATGAGATATCGCTGGGAATATTCAGCTTGAGGCGATTGTCTTCGGTTTGTGTGACTTGCACGCCAGTGCCTTCGGTGGCTGCTTCCATTTCCCTTTTTTGCTCTTCCATACGTTGCGACCACATATAACCGGCACCCGCGCCAAGTAGAGCCCCTGAGCTTGCTCCAATGGCAGCACCTTTCCCACCACCAATAAGTGCACCAATCGCAGCCCCTGTGCCTGCACCAATCATGGTTCCTTGTGCTGTGCCACGTTGCGTATCCGTCATGGTTGCGCAACCGGTCAACGCCAGGATTATGGTTATAACGATAAGAGTTGTAACAGTTTTCATTAGTATCTCCTTTCTATGTTATTTCGCTGTGCTATAGCAAAAGCGAATTTCAGATGACTATGGTTATAGGATATAGAGGATAAAACCATCTATCCTGATATTCCATAGGCAAAAATGAATAGCCTATTAGTAAATACGATGAGATTGTACATGGAAATCCAAATAATCTCTTAAATCGGACCATTGCTGCTACATATCTGACTTAGTGGCATCCGCTTTTATGCTAAATGCTGTGCTTGAGGAATTTTGATTTCTTCTAAACAGGAATTTGTTTCGAGTGAGGTTGCGGCAAATGTGATATTGATTTTGTCGGGTTCTGATATACGCGATAGTTGATGAATAAAAGCGATATATTCCGCATTGGATTGGAAATTCTTGCTGGCATCAGTAGTAGCAAGTTGAATACGCCAACATAGATGATATTGATCCGATACCGATAATGCCCAGCCAGAGAAAACTTGGCGTACGCCAGGAATGGCGTTTAATGTTTCTCGGCCCTGTTCGATTAAGGCTATTGACACCGATTGAAAACTGACCATGTAATTCACGTATTCTGCCTAAATTTTAGGCAGAATAATTTAAGAAGTGATTACCATGATTATGTATGCAAAGATACGGCGAATGTTTTACCGTGAATATTTGTCGAATAATGAGATTCAACGACGCACGAGTCTGTCGCGGAGCACGATCAAGAAGTGGCTGCGAGCGCCGAGTGATGGTGCGGTTAAATATCAAAGAGCGAAGAAGCCTGTCAAGCTGACACCGTTTGAGTCCAGGTTGTTGCTGGTGCTGGAAGCGGATGCCCGCCGCCCCAGGAAAGATCGTCGTACTGCCAAAATGCTGTTCCAGGAAGCCAGGAAGCCAGGAAGCCAGGAAGCCAGGAAGGATGGCTATATTGGCGGTATCCACCGTAAAGTGTTGGCAGCACATACCAAGCTATGCGCCAGCCGTGCCTTCATGCTGTCGGGCTATCCGTCACAAAACCATGAGATGTTGTTTGATGCCCATACCCGTGCTTCACAGCTTTTGGCGGTGTGTCGAAACGTGGCATTTACGACAATATGAAGACGGTCGTGGATAAGGTATCCAAAGGCAGCGGACGAGTAGTCAATACGCGTTTTTTTGCGATGACGGCACATTATATGCGCCGCCGTATCTGGATATGAGGCAAAACAGCAGCGATTCGGCTCATTCGATGATCTGAGTCAATGGCTTGAAACACGTTGTCGAGCACTGTGGTCAGAAATCGAGCACGGATTATGCGGGTATCACCCTTGCCGATGCGCTGGAACAGGAGCAACTGTACCTGATGCCGATGCCAGCACCGTTTGATGGCTATATCGAAGTATTGGCACGCGTATCCAGTACTTGCTTGATCACATTGCTGCGCAACCGCTATTCTGTTCCCTGTCGCCTGGTCAACCAAATGGTGGCCGTTCATCAGTATGCCAACCGCATCGAGAAGAAACCGGGGGCCTTGTGCAACGGCGCGCCCAGTGCCGAACATGTTAGCAATGTATTGGCACGGCTGAGACACACCGACGTGCCGCATGTCTGACATACCCGCACAATTCAAAGCACTGAAATTATATGGCATGGCTAGCTGCTATACCGAACCGAGACAGCAGAATACGCCAGAC
This sequence comes from uncultured Nitrosomonas sp., assembly GCF_902826915.1. Lineage (GTDB taxonomy): Bacteria > Pseudomonadota > Gammaproteobacteria > Burkholderiales > Nitrosomonadaceae > Nitrosomonas. The sequence goes on along the minus strand of NZ_CADEGP010000031.1, from coordinate 1,590 downwards.
CGAATGGCTGATCTTGATTCGGCAGACCGGATTCTGTCTCAACTGCTCCAAGCCGAGCCAACTGAGCGCAACATTCGTTCCATCCGCTATCAGACACAGGTCGCCAGATTCCCGGTGCAGCGTCATTTACAAGGCTTCGACTTCAATCAGTCCAAAGTCGATCAGCAACTGATTCAGCAATTGGCTGCGATGGAATTTACCACCGCCGCGCAGAATCTGGTGCTCGTTGGCGGCACCGGTACTGGCAAAACGCACTTGGCCATTGCCATCGGTACTTCAGGTATACAGCATCACAATAAAAAAGTATGCTTCGGAAGTCGCCATTGATCTGGCCAATAGCCTGGAACAGGAAAAATCAGCAGGTAAACAAGGCAGACTTGCCCTGCGTCTGTTGCAGGTCGATTTGATTATCCTCGATGAACTGGGCTATTTGCCATTCTCACAAGCCGGAGGTGCTTTATTGTTTCACTTGCTCTCCAGGTTGTATGAACGCACCAGTGTCATTATCACCACCAACCTCGCATTTGCAGAATGGAGCAACGTATTTATCGATGCCAAAATGACCGCCGCACTTCTGAATAGACTTATGCACCATTGTTACATCATCGAAACCGGCAATGAGTCATTTCGCTTCAAGCACAGTAGCGCAACCGCAAAAGAGCGAATTCAATCGCGGGAAAAAGAAAAATATTCATCGTCAGCAGAGAAAGCTGCTTTCTAATCGACTACTAGCATGTTCAACAACATCAACAGGAGGTAAAACCATTTCAGTCTGGTCGACTTATCCACAGCGGTGTAGTACGCTATGCCACTATTTCACCTGGTCAATTTTGAATTAGCAGAGCTGGTCAGTTTTTAGTTAGCGGCAACACTTGAATCAACTAACGCGGATGAGTTATATAGGCTCTAGACTAGCAGAGTTAATGATATCTGATGATTTGCCATAGTGCACTAGCAAGTTCATTAGGTTGTTTTTTCCAACGCCATTCAGATTCTTTTAAATGCAACTCAAAGTTAACTGACACGCCGTTAAACTTTGCAAGCCGCCGCTTGGTAAAACTCCAAAACGATTCGATACCGTTTATATGGCAATGCCCATCCCGAGCAAATTCATTATCACCATGGGATACACGAAAATGCTTAGAGTATGGCTCTGTAGCAATCAATTGTTGAATTGAGAGTCAAATGTGTATCGGAATGCAAAAAAGAGGTATGCATGATGAAAGCATCTGAATTCAAAGATTGGATAAAATCGATTGAGCGAATGAGCCGCAGTCAGCGAGACAAGCTTCGAGAGAGATTAGAAGGAAAAGCCGGTGCTGATACGATCATAGAATTGATTGAACAAGGGCAGAGTGATGAACGAATTTGTCCCTATTGTCAGGGAACAAAGCTGTATCGGTGGGGTAAAGCGAGTGAGTTGCAACGCTATCGATGCCGCCACTGTAATCGCACGTTTAATGCCCTGACAGGCACTGCGTTGGCCCGATTACGCCACAAAGACAAATGGTCTGATTATGAAAGCGATGGCTCAAGGGTGAGCTATGATTATTTCTGGTGTATGACAAGTGAGGAGAAAGCGGTGTAGCC
>NZ_CADEGP010000030.1 GCF_902826915.1 uncultured Nitrosomonas sp. | reverse complement strand
CGAGATTTCCACTTAAAATATGGGAAAAACTGTCCAATCAAGTGTGACCACCTCTTTATGCCCCAAGTCTGCTTTTTTGGCTTCAATCACGCCCACAGCTTTTTTATCAATAAACAGCACGTAATCCGCTGGGCCAACATCGGTCTGGTATTCGCGCACGGCTTGCCCCAGTCCGGCATTCAGGTTGATATTCTTGGCAGATTGAACCATCCATCCCGCTTGCTGGAGTAACGAGTCGATGTTGTCGCGGGCTTTTTGTTCTGGATTCTGGTTGAGCGTCATATAACAAAAACAGCATTTAATCATAACACGCTGCTCTAAGTCATTTATTAAACTCGGCTAAACGTAACGGATCGTTCCGAAATTTGAAGCTATTTGCCAATGCAAAAATGCGAAAAAATTTCTCCCAGCAGATCATCAGCCGTGAATTGACCCGTAATGGTGGATAATCCGTGTTGCGCCAGTTTAAGTTCTTCGGCAAGAAGCTCCAGCTGGTATTCCGTTTCAGTATAGTCTTGCGCATTGGCCAGATGCGCTTTTGCTTGCATCAGCGCTTCCAGATGGCGCTGTCTCGCCATGAATATTCCTTCACCGGCATGATTGAATTGCCAACCTGCCATGTCCAGAATTCTTTGGCGCAGTAATTCGATGCCCGCGCCGGTTTTGGCCGAAAGATGAATGGTACTATTGTGTTCCTCACCTTCCATTTTTGGCTTCTCATTGAGTAGGTCAATCTTGTTGAACACGGTGATTTGAGGTTTGTCAGCGGGAATGTATTGCTGTATTGAATCAGGAGCATCGTGCCGGTGTTGGCTGCTATCCAGCAACCGAAGCACCAGGTTGGCGCGTTTAATCGCAGCCAGTGTTCGTTCAATGCCTTTTTGCTCGACAATATCGCCGGTTTCTCTCAGGCCTGCGGTATCCACAATATGAATCGGCATCCCGGCAATGGTGATGGTTCGTTGAATGGTATCTCGAGTGGTTCCGGGTATTTCCGTGACAATGGCGGCCTCTTCTTCGACCAATTGATTCAGTAAGCTGGATTTCCCGACATTGGGTGCCCCCGCCAATACAATCTGGATGCCTTCCTGCAGCAAGTTGCCCTGCCGTGCCGCGGAAAGTGTCTGCTCAACTTGCGTGACAATATGATCCAGTTTTGCGCGAATTTGCAAAGTTTTCAAATTATCGATTTCGTCTTCCGGGAAATCCAGGATGGCTTCGATGAGCATCCGAAGTGTGATCAATAAACTTACCAATGCTTCGATTCGGGCAGAGAAATGACCTTGCAAAGAATTGACTGCACAAAGTGCGGCCTCATGCGTGCTGGCTTCGATGATCGCCGCGACGCTTTCAGCCTGGACTAAATCGATTTTATTATTGAGATAAGCGCGTAGTGTAAATTCGCCCGGTTGCGCTAAACGAGCGCCAGCGCTCAGGCAACTTTTGAGCAATAAATTCAGGATTGCCGGGCCGCCATGTCCATGCAGCTCGAGCACATCTTCGCCCGTGTACGAATGAGGCCCTGGAAAATAAAGAACGATACCTTGATCGATGATTTGTCCATTGACATCGAAAAATTTGTTGAGGCTGGCATAGCGTGGCTTGGGGAGCTTACCGAAAATTATTTCTGCAAGTTTTGCTAAGTTCTTGCCAGAAATGCGAATTACACCGATTCCACCGCGTCCGGTCGGAGTTGCAATTGCTGCAATGATATCGGGGCTTACTATGTATGAACTCCGTGTGCTTTATGGGTTGCTATGCCGGTCATCTAGGTTGATAGATAGCCGGCAGGCATTGTTATTTCTTTCTTGTTCTTTTAGCAACTGGGTTGCTTTTTGGTTTTGCAGGCGATTTACTTTTATTAGAAGCAGTTGCTTGCTTTAACGGTGTTTTTTCATTTTCCTCTGAACTCACTGCCGCCCTTGCTTCTGCTCCGGTAGTAGAAGTGTTCGCTTCTTCATTATCGAGAGGAGCCGCCAATTGAAGGTTTTCCTTGGCGGGTTCGGGGCTATTCTTAATTTTCTTCTTACTTTTATCTTTATTAGTTTCCTCCTCCGCAGCTTTGTTCTCATACATGCGCGTAATCTGCCATTGTTGCGCTATGGAAAGAATATTGTTGCAAAGCGAATAAAGCACAAGACCCGCCGGGAAAAAGAAGAAGAAAATGCTGAACGCAATCGGCATAATCTTCATTATTTTTGCTTGCATCGGATCTGCGGGCGTGGGACTAAGTTTTGATTGAATCCACATCGATACGCCCATAATTACTGGCAGTACATAATAGGGATCGGGCACTGACATGTCAGTTATCCATAAAGCTAATGGTGCGTAACGTAACTCAACGGCAGCCAATAATGTCCAAAACAATGCAATGAAAACAGGAATCTGAACCAATATTGGCAAACACCCGCCCATTGGATTGATTTTCTCTTCCTTGTAAAACTCCATCATGGCTTGATGCATGCGCTGCCTATCACTCGCGTATTGCTCACGAATACGTTGCAGCTTAGGTGTAACTACGCGCAGTTTAGCCATCGAGCGATAGCCTGCGGCGGATAATGGGAAGAAAATAAGCTTGACAGTCAAGGTGAGGAGAATGATTGCGATACCCCAATTATCTGTCCACGAATGATAAAAAGAAAGCAACCAGAATAGTGGTTTGGCCAGAACTGTCAACCATCCGTAATCGACTGTCAAATCAAGCCCCGGAGCCAATTCAGCCAGCTTATTTTGTTCTTGTGGGCCGGCGTAAAAAGGCATAGAAATACTTCTAACTTGGTTCGGCTCAACGGCACCAACAGGCGCAATAACACCGGCAGTATATTGGTTGGGAGCCAGCCGTTTGGCAAAATATTCGCGGGGCGTGCCGGGTTCAGGCAACCAGGCAGTCAGAAAATAATGTTCCAGCATGGCTATCCAACCATTATCCGCATTGGTTGGATATTCCGCTTTATTCTTATCCAAATCAGAAAATTTAATTTTTAAAAATTTCTCATCATCCGTGTACATTGCAGCCCCGGTATAAGAATGAACCAAGGCGCCAGCTCCGACAGGCTCATTAGGATCCCGCAACATCTGAAAATAAGAAAATGGAATAAGTGTTGTTTCGCTATGATTGGCAATCTCAAATTCGACATCAATTACGTAGCTGCCACGATGAAAGGTATAGATTTTCGTAACTTGTACACCATCCGCTTCGGGTGCCACGAGACGTACCACGACCTTTTCCTGACCAGATTCCAGCTGATAAGAATATTTATTGTCCTCTACGGTAAATTTTGTTTTGTGATTAGGCAATCCATCACCAATGAGTCCGGATTGTGCAACTTGAAAGCGCGCAGTTTTATCCAATAAGAGCTCGTAGGGCTTACTAATATCCTCTCGGGCTGGGTGTTCGAGTAAGCCCAGTTGTCGGATATCACCCCCAGCTGTATCAATCTCAGCAATAATCATGTCCGTTCTCACCTGAATCTTTTCGCCTATGGTGAAAAGATTAGGCGTTACAGATGGACTGACACCCTCGATCCCTGAAACAGTAGCCGATCCGGAAGTTGAAGAAGCCAATTCATCTCCAGGAACCGGGAGAGGATCATGGCGTTGATTTGACAGGTCTGAGGCTGCTCCAGACATTACTTGCGAACTGGTGGAAGGATATAATTCTTTTTGCCAGGAATCCCACAAAAAAAGTAATGAGGTGGAAAAAATGATGATCAGTAGAAGTTTTTTTGTTTCCATTATTTTTCAATCAAGTTGGTTTTCTCGATAAAGCTATCCGCGTACTACTCGCAATAGTTAACCGTACAATTACACATTTTGTTATAGACGAATTTCATCGCGGTTACTTTACAAAGAATTATGGGTAATCAGTTAGTTTTGAGGTTATGGGTGAAATTACCAAGCTGGTTTGTAATGACACCTATACTCCAAGGAATGCACTTAATACGCGACATATAGTCAGTCGCGCTCCAAGTTATTAACCAGATACTCGTATGCCCCGCACGCGTATTGTGAATAAATTGGGCTAAATCGGCATATAAGTTCCAAAATAGAATTCTTGCAATGCCGGTAATAATCTTTATGCTAGTGATTAATCCTGACATTGCTGTAGTTCGAGCATTATTAATTGCATTTCGGCGGACAACCCTTTGGACTCATCTTTGATCATAGGACGTCTCAGTCGTATCAACCAATCCATTTCTTTTATCTTATCGCCACCCCGTTTTCTCCGAAATGTTTCTCGCAAAATACGCTTAATCCGGTTACGCCTAGTTGCACGGCGCTCAATTTTTTTTGAAACAATCAATCCCAGACGCGCATAACCCAAACCATTCGGTTTCGCATAAATTTGAATTAAATCCCCACTGATCTGACACTTAAAATTAATTATTGCAGCAAATTCTGAAGCTTTTTGTAACTTGCAGTGCTTTGGCAAAGGTTGAATTTCAACAAATCTAAAAATAAAGAATATAACCCAAATATATTTTTAAACACTCAATCGTGCGCGACCTTTTGCACGACGAGCACGGATTATCGCCGCACCAGCACGTGTTTTCATACGCACTCGAAATCCGTGCGTACGTTTTCTCTTAGTTACTGAAGGTTGATAAGTACGTTTCATTCGGCACTCCTCTAAATATTTATTTTATCTTATCAATAGAACCGCGTATTACAACTTGTTATGGGGTCAAATGTCAATATCCTTTTCAAAGATAAATCAATCTTACCCTTTTGATGAGTAAGATTAACAGATAAGAAAATAGGTTAATAGTTTTAATTTGGTTAGTTTTTAGAATGGGTGTCAAATCCTTATCAAGGTCCAATTTATGATGCGTTAATTCAAACTATCGCCGATACATTCAAACAATCTGCCTGATGATGCAATGATAGAATACAAATAAATTATTTTTAACTCGACCAAACGGAACCAAGTTTGAATACCAAAATTCCTCAATCCGGTTTGATACTCATTTCCGAGCATTGGATAATACTCACATATGCAGATTCAACCCGTCATACATGAGTCTGTTTCCCATAACCAACCTCGCGCACAAAGTACTGACCGTCAGTGAGCTAAACAACAATACCAAACAGTTGCTGGAACAAAACATCCCATTAATGTGGATTAATGGTGAAATCTCCAATTTAAAGCGCTACCAATCGGGTCATTGGTATTTTTCTCTCAAAGATAATCAAGCGCAGGTCCGTTGTGTGTTATTCAGTCATAAGAATCAGTTTATCGATTGGCAACCTAAAGATGGCATGCAAGTAGAAGTGCTTGCATTGGTCACTCTGTATGAGCCGCGTGGCGATTTTCAGCTCAATGTTGAGATTATGCGACACGCAGGGTTAGGTGAGTTATTCGAAATGTTTGAAAAGCTTAAAACCAAACTGCAACAAGCTGGACTATTTAGCCCTGCGCAGAAGAAACCTTTGCCTGCCTTTCCTAAACAAGTCGGCATCATCACCTCACTAGATACTGCAGCACTACGAGACATTCTGTCGACATTGCGACGGCGCATGCCATTCTTGCCAGTCATTGTCTACCCTACCCTGGTACAAGGAAAGACAGCCGCCAATAGCATCGCTGACACCATCAAATTAGCATGCCGACGGGCAGAATCCGATATATTGATACTCTGCCGTGGCGGCGGCAGCATTGAAGACCTATGGGCATTTAACGAAGAAGTCGTAGCGCTTGCGATTAGCACCAGTTCAATACCTATTGTCAGCGGTATCGGCCATGAGACAGACTTTACCATTGCAGATTTTGTTGCAGATATGCGCGCACCTACACCTACTGCAGCTGCGGAACTGGTTAGCAAAGACAGAATAGAATTAAGTCATCGATTGAATACGCTGCATCAACATATGCACCGTACCACTTTGCATCGTATTGAACGCGCTATGCAACAAATGGACACTCTGTCACATCGATTAATTTATCCTGGCGACAAAATCAAGCAACAAGTCATTCATCAGCAACATTTGCAAGATCAACTCATCACTACATGGGCACATCAGTTGGAAAAGAGGCAGTGGAAATTACTCGATCTCAATCAACGGCTAATAGCATCAAGTCCGCGTATTGCCCGACTGCAGGAACAACAAAATGAATTGGTTTCACGCTTAGGCAATGCCTATTCCCGTTACTCCGAAACATTGTCCGCCAGGCTAAAGAATTTACAGATGCAATTATCACACCTAAACCCGCAAGCGGTATTGGAGCGGGGTTATAGCATCACACATGCTAAGGATGGTGTCATCATTCGTGACAGCAAACAAATTCATTCAGGAGATAGAATTCAGGTAAAATTTGCGCACGGAATGTGTGAAGCGGATGTCAGCACAACCAGAGATCCTGACCAATACGAATAAAACAATCATTCATTCCTCTATATTCAACAAGGACAAAACTGCCAAATGTCAAAAACTTTTCTGATACTAGGTTCATTAAATACACTGTTATGCATCGCATTAGGCGCCTTTGGTGCCCATGGATTGAAAAGAATATTATCAGCTGATATGCTTTCAGTGTATCACACAGGCGTGCAATACCATTTTTATCACGCCTTTGGAATCATCGTCATTGGTCTGCTTCTGCTGCACTTCCCCAAATCCCGCTTGATGCCGATATCCGGTTGGTTAATGATGGTTGGCATTGTTCTGTTTAGTTTCAGTCTTTATGTACTCAGCCTAACCGGTATGCGCGGGCTCGGTATGATCACACCTTTTGGTGGCGTTTCATTCCTCACGGCATGGGCTTTAGTTGCTTATGCAATCTGGCAAGAAAGGTAATTGACGGGATCATATTCACATTAATGTTTACAATAAAAATACACTGAGATTCCAAAAACACTTCCACAAGCATTTAAGAATTATGAATTCTTGGAATTCCGAAATGACATTTAAATTTATTCAAATAACCAGTTAAAAAAACCACCCGACAACCACAAATTATTGATTCATTTTGACATTTTTCTGTGAACAGCAGCCATTTGCGCATTCCTTTCCGCTGCATTAGTAAATTCTCTTAATAGAGCTTCATGGTGTGAATGGTATTCCTGCCCTGCCCTACCATAGTATTCACTATGATCTTCGTACTCCTTCAGCATCTTTCTTTCTGCTTCTGCTTTTGCATACATTTCCTTAGATTCTTTTTCGTAATGCTCAGCTAATTTGATATGATAAAGACTGGTTCCGACACCCACTTCAGCTTCACCTGTATTTGTTGATTCTCCGGCCAAAGATACACTTGAAACCAGGAAAGTAAGAATAATTATAATTACGAAATATAACCTTGCTTGCATGCTGAGCCTCCTTAAACTAATGTATGAAAAAAATTCTACTATCACTACAAATATCCAATCAGCTGAATTTGCCTCTAACTTAACCGATTATCACCCTGGAAATCTGCTTCAAACTAGTATTCTTTCTCTTATGTACATCATAGCAAATTATATGATTCCCACAAATGATCTATGGATTAACTATGCCATTAATTAGATTCAGGTAATAATAAAATGAGATTATTATTTCTATTCATCTTACTAGCTTGCGTCAGTTTTTTGGGATACGCACAATATCTTCAGCACATAGAAGGGCTATTACCTTGTCCGCTTTGTGTTGCACAGCGTCTGACGTATTGGTTATTAGGATTAACAGCATTTATCGCGCTTCTTCATAACCCCAAACCTCTTGGACTTCGCCTTTATGGTTTATTAATGGTTATATTAGCGCTCACGGGAACGGTCATTGCAGCACGGCATGCCTGGTTAATTCGATATCCGGAATCGTTTGAATGTGGCATCAGTCCTGAAGAAGCCTTTCTGAACTCCTTACCCATTGCCGATTGGTGGCCTGGAATGTTTGAAGCTAATGGTGATTGCGCTAATGTTGATTGGACATTTTTATCGTTGACAATTCCAGATTGGTCATTTGCTGCGTTTGCTGGTCTTGGGATCTTGGCGCTTTACCCTCTACTGATCAGGAGATAATCAAGGACTTCAAATTATCCGCGTGGATGATGCTTGGCGTGAAGCTGTTTCAGGCGTTCGCGTGCAATATGCGTGTAAATTTGTGTCGTTGATATATCCGCATGCCCCAATAGCAGCTGCACAACACGCAAATCGGCACCGTGATTTAATAAATGAGTGGCAAATGCATGACGTAACGTGTGTGGCGATAGCTGCTTGGCAATACCCACAAATTGAGCATACCGTTTGATAAGATACCAGAAAGCTTGGCGTGTCATAGCGGCACCACGTGTTGTCACAAATATAGTATCCGTAACGATACCATTTAACAGCAAAGGCCTCGCATCTTTGGTGTAACGATCCAACCATTCAAGTGATTCTTCTCCCAGCGGCGCAAGTCGCTCCTTTCTGCCCTTACCCATGACTCGCAATACCCCCATATCCATGCCGACTTGCGAATACTTAAGATTGATCAGTTCTGACACTCTTAATCCACTGGCATATAAAACTTCAAGCATGGCCCGGTCACGCAAACCTAATGGTTGCATAAGATCAGGTGCACATAGCAACTGCTCAACTTCTTTTTCTGAGAGACTTTCTGGTAGGTGGCGCTGCAGTTTAGGGGTTTCTATATTAAGGCTAGGATCGGTTGAAATTTTTCCTTGACGCAGTAAAAAACGATAAAAACGCTTTAAACTCGATAACTCCCGACTCGTAGTGCTGGCTTTCATCTTAGCTGAAACTCTAGATGCAAGAAATTCCAACAAATCAGAATTTGTCACCTCAGTTAACATACTATTACTTGGATTATGTTGTTTCAACCATGCACTGAAAAGTTGCAAATCATTACGATAACTATCCAGCGTATTGCGCGACAGCCCGTCTTCGAGCCATAAAGCATCAGAAAACTCATCCAGCAGTTCGGCATTTAATTCAGGCACTCTCATGCCGCAACAGCCAACGCTTAATCTCTAAAGGATTTCCTTCGCTCGTGTTCATAAAACCTCCTAGTCCACCATTTTTGGAAATAACCCGGTGACAAGGTATGACAATCGGAATCCGATTGGCGCCACAGGCTCGACCCACCGCTCTTGGTGCTGAATGCAGCCGCATTGCTATTTCTGCATAGCTATTGGTTTCTCCACATGGAATAGCTTGGATAGCATGCCAAACACGCTGCTGATGCGTCGTACCACTAATATGTAAGCATAAATCAAACGTAAAATTTGGTTCGCTCAGGTAAGCGAGTAATTGCCCACACACTTCTTTTGCCAACGCAGTTTTTGGTGCCAAAGTTGGTGTATCAGCTGGCAAATAATCAATATCAGTAAGCCAGTCTTCTTCTGTTCTAATACCTAAAACAGCAAATGGCGCAAGTAACTTCGCCTGGTAAGTTTTGATTGAATCAATTGCCCGATTATTTTTCGATCTCACCATTGTCGCTTGATTATTACTTACTGAATTTATGACAACATGTGTTGCCTGCACGAAAAATGGACATTCGATATAACTAGAAGTTGCATATTGCAGCCTCAATCTTACAATATCCAAATGATTTATAAATGAAATTTATAAATCAAACAATATTTCCAATACTTAAGATTTTAACAGTAACAATTCATTGAGCCTTTTGACAAACGCAGCTGGATCTTCGAGCTGCCCACCTTCAGCCAATAAAGCCTGATCAAACAATATGTGGCTCCAGTCCTCAAAGTTTTCCACTTCATTATTTAGTCGCTGCACCATTGGATGATGTGGATTGATTTCTAGTATGGGCTTGGTATGTTGTATTTTCTGTCCCGCTGACTTCAGTAATCTCTCCAAATTACCACTCATATCGTAAGTATCTGCTACCAGACAAGCAGGAGATTCAGTCAGGCGAAACGTAATCCGCACATCTTTTACTTGATCATTTAACGTTACTTTCATTTTTTCAGTCAATTCTTGGAAAGCATTGGTTTCTTTTTCTCGCTCTTCTTTCTCTGCCTCATCTTCTAAATTCCCTAGGTCTAATCCGCCCTTTGCTACTGATTGGAGGGGTTTTCCCTCAAATTCTGTCAAGTTACTTACAAGCCACTCATCAACACGATCTGCTAGCAAGAGTACTTCTATGCCTTTCTTGCGAAAAACTTCAAGATGAGGACTATTCTTAGCAGCCTTAAGACTATCTGCAGTCACATAATAAATTTTCTCTTGACCTTCTTTCATACGCTGCAAATAAGTTTCCAAAGAAACCGTTGGTTCATCGGAGTCACTATTTGTCGTGACAAAGTGCAACAATTTGGCAATTCGTTCACGATTAGCAAAATCCTCGCCCACACCTTCCTTTAGAACTTGCCCAAATTCTCGATAGAAAGTTTTGTACTTTTCTTTACCTTCGTCATCTTCGTGCTTTGATAAGTCTTCGATTAGTCCTAGAATTTTTTTAACCACCCCTGCCCTAATCGAGTCAATATCCTTAGATTCTTGCAAGATTTCTCGAGACACATTGAGTGGTAAATTATTTGAATCGATTACGCCTCTTACAAAACGCAAATAGTTAGGCAACAACTTCTCTACATCATCCATAATGAAAACCCGTTGCACGTACAATTTAATCCCATGGCGGCGCTCGCGATCAAATAAGTCAAATGGTGCTCGTGCTGGAATATAAAGCAATTGTGTATAATCTTGCTTACCTTCTACCCGTGCATGCACATATGCAAGCGGGGGCTCGAAATCATGCGCGACATGTTTATAAAATTCATCATATTGTTCTGCAGTAATTTCGTTCTTAGAGCGAGTCCATAAAGCATTCGCTTGATTAATGGTTTCATCTTCGTCAGTAATTCTGTTTTTATTCTCTTCTTGCGACCACTCTTCTTTTTTCATCACAATAGGCAGGGTAATGTGATCCGAGTATTTTCGGATAATATTACGGATCCGCGCCCCGTTAAGAAACTCATCTTCTTCCTTACGCAAGTGCAGTATTATTTCGGTTCCTCGCTCGGGCTTTTCAACGGTTTCCAATGTATAATCACCTTCACCGCTAGACTCCCACCTCACACCATGTTCAGCAGTCAATCCGGCACGTCTGGTAATCAATGTCACTTTGTCAGCAATAATAAAAGCTGAATAAAACCCTACACCAAATTGACCGATCAAATGTGCATCCTTAACTTGATCACCAGTTAATGAATTAAAAAATTCACGCGTGCCTGATTTTGCAATAGTCCCTATATGATCAATAACTTCCTGGCGAGACATACCAATACCGTTGTCGGAAATGGAAATTGTCCGTTCATTAACATCATAACTAACACAAATTCTGAGATCCGAATCGGATTCATAAAGCGCAGCATCAGTGAGACCTTCAAAACGTAATTTGTCTGCTGCATCAGAAGCATTTGAAATCAGCTCACGCAAAAATATTTCCTTATTACTGTATAAGGAATGAATCATTAACTTTAGTAGTTGCTTTGCTTCTGCCTGAAAATTTAATTGTTCTTTGGTTGTTGCAGCTTGCATGATTATCTCCTTAAATGTTTTGTATAAATATAGGATTCAAGCTGAAGAATTCAAGTTGATTGATCAATCAGTTGATTATATATTCATGATGTTATCTAAATAAATTCTATTACAGAAAGCGCCAATAAAAGCAATCAAAGAAGTATCGTTAAAATACCTCAAGTAACAAACTACTCGACAAGATAAGAAATTTACTTGGATCTTTGGCGGAATTCGGTCAAGTCACAGCAGGGAGTTCTTGATAGAACACCCTGCATTGCTAACTACATAGAATTTTGGATTGCATAAAGACTTAATCCCATAAGTGCCTGAGGGAATATGCCTAATGCCAAAACTGCAAAACCATTTGCGCTCAATAAAATTCTAACATCACTATTAGAAACAATAGGTTCAGCAGTTTCTGGATCATCAAAATACATCAATTTGATAATACGTAGATAATAAAAAGCACCAATCAATGAAAACAGTACCGCCACTACAGCCAGCCAAACGTAGCCAGCATTGACAACCGCTTGCAATACAGCAAATTTTGCATAGAACCCGATCATTGGTGGAATACCTGTTAGTGAAAGCATCAATAACAGTGTAATGAATGCATACCAGGAATTTCTTTTGTTTAGCCCCTTAAAGTCTTCGATATTTTCAGCTTCAAATCCACTCCGACACAACAACATAATCATGGCGAAAATTCCGAGAGTCATCAATACATAAGCGATGACATAAAACAAAGCCGAACTATAACCATTTGTATCTGCGCTAATAAACCCCAACAATAAGAATCCCATATGTGAAATAGTTGAGTAGGCTAGCATTCTCTTAATGTTCGTTTGTGCTATTGCAGCAATATTACCCACTGCCATAGATAAAACCGCCAGAATTACTAACATTCCCTGCCAGTCAGTAACCATTTCGCCCATTCCTTCAACTAATAATCGCATTACGAAACCAAATGCCGCCAATTTTGGTGCGGAACCGATAAATAGTGTTACAGCAGTCGGCGCGCCTTGATAAACATCCGGCGCCCACATATGAAAGGGTGCTGCACTGAGCTTAAAAGCAATACCCGCCACAATAAAAACCAAACCAACAACGAGCACTTCTTTACTACTGGCTCCACTTTGAATAATTTGTGCAACCTGAGATACATGGAGCGTTCCTGTCGCTCCGTAAACCATTGACATACCATATAGCAAAAAACCTGATGCCAAAGCGCCCAACACAAAAAACTTCATGGCCGCTTCTGTTGCCATCAAGGAATCGCGTCTTAGTGCTACTAATGCATAAAGTGACAATGAAAGCAATTCTAAGCCAATATATAGCGTCATGAAATGGCTGGCTGAAATCATGACCATCATGCCTAGAGTTGCAAATAGTATCAAACTAAAAAATTCTCCTTTCAACATCCCACGATCGCTTATATAGGAATGCGAATATACGAGAACAGCAGATACCGTGCCATAAACCATCAATTTCAGAATATCGGCCATGGAATCATCGACAAACATACCATGAAAAGTTAGTGTCGATTCAGTGGAAAAGGATACAAAGGTAAGTATTGCACAACCTAATAGCGTAATTTGCGTCAACAAATAAGCAACATGGCGTCTACTCTCGCCAGCTGCAAGATCTGCAAGCATTACCACGCACACCATGATAAGCATAAAAATCTCGGACGACGCTGGCGCAAGATCAGGTGGAATAAAATTCATTAACTCATTATCCTTATAGCAGGAACGATCACCGTTCTAGATTTCTGTATTACAACTTACTATTACTAACATGAGTTAGAAGTTGATCAACTGTTGCATGCATCACTTCAGTTAATGGGAAAGGGTAAATACCAATCCACAAAACAGAAATTGCCAAAATTGCCAACAAACCGAACTCTCGTTTGGATATGTCCTGCAAACTCTCAACTGCAGGACTTGCCACCGCACCAAAAATAACGCGCTTATACATCCACAAAGTATAAGCAGCGCCAAATATCAATGTAGTTGCCGCAAGAAATGCATACCAAAAATTCACTTTAATTGCACCCATGATCACCATGAACTCACCTACGAAACCACTTGTCCCTGGCAAACCGGCATTCGCCATCGCAAATAGCATGAAAAAAGCAGCAAAAACGGGCATTTTATTTACCACACCGCCATAATCAGCAATCTGACGGGAATGCAATCGATCGTATAGCACACCGACACAAAGAAACATGGCTCCAGAAATGAAACCATGCGAAATCATTTGTACCATTGCACCTTCTATACCATAAGCGTTCAACAAGAAAAAGCCTAATGTTACAAACCCCATATGAGCTACCGATGAATAGGCGATCAGTTTCTTCATATCGGCTTGCATTAGTGCAATCAACCCTATGTAAACAACAGCAATCAACGACAATACAATCATCATTTCTGCTAAGTAATGACTTGCATCCGGGGCGATTGGCAATGAAAAACGCAAGAAGCCATAACCACCCAGTTTAAGCAGAATTGCTGCCAGCACGACTGAACCTCCCGTTGGCGCTTCAACGTGTGCATCAGGTAGCCAGGTATGCACTGGCCACATAGGAACTTTAACCGCGAATGCCAGAAGAAATGCGATAAATATTAAAATCTGTGGTGTCATAGGGATTGCTAACTTGTGATAGTCTTCTATTGAGAAACTTCCTTCGGATGCGTGGTACAAATAAATAAAAGCAATTAACATCAATAAGGAACCAAGCAGCGTATAAAGAAAAAATTTGATTGCTGCATAAACCCGATTGGGGCCACCCCAAATACCTATGATTAAAAACATCGGTATTAACGATGCTTCCCAGAACACATAAAATAAAATCGCATCCAACGAAGAGAAAACACCATTAACGATTCCGGACATAACCAAGAATGCTCCCATATATTGGGATACTCGTTCTTTTATGACCTCCCATCCTGCCACCACTACCAATGGAGTAATAAAACAATTCAACAAGATTAATGGCATAGAAATTCCATCTACGCCGATATGATAATTAACATTAAAACGTTCAAACCATATATGATTTTCCAAAAACTGCATGGCTCCTGTTGCAGAATCGAAATTGGTATACAGCGGAATTGCTACTAAAAACCCTAAAATCGAACCAATTAAAGCAATCCAGCGCGCAAGCTGTGCATTGCGATCATCTCCAGTTGCAAAAACAGCCACACCAAACACAATGGGAAGCCAAATGATTAAACTTAATAGTGGGAATTCAAACGACATGCTTATTCCGTTTTATTTGTTAGTAGTGCTTATTACTTTTCAGTATTTTATTTATTGATATCTACAAACAACAGCATATTCTCTATTTTTTTACATGCAGTCTAGTAAAGCCATAGTGTCAATATCAAAAATATGCCAACAATCATTGTAAACGCGTAATGGTAAATATAACCTGTTTGATAACGACGGACGATTGCAGAAGTTAGTGCAACTACTCGTGCTGTACCATTGACAAAGAATCCATCAATAATTTTGATATCGCCATATTTCCAAAGTATCGTACCTAAAGCACGTGTTCCGCCAGCAAATAACCATGAATATAATTCATCAATGTAATATTTGCGATCAAGCAGGTTATACATTGAACCAAAGCTTGCTTTTATTTTTCCAGGAATATCTGTTCTTACACAATATAAATACCAAGCGACGAAAATACCTGTCACCGAAAGCCAAAATGGCGCAGTATACAAGGCATGCATCATCATCCCACCAATCCCGGAAAATTCTGCACCTAATTTCTCAATCGCATCATGGTGAGGCAGTACATGAATCGCGCCACTGAAATAATCACCAAAAACCATTGGACCGATAAACCATCCGGCCGCTACGGTTGGGATAGCTAATATCACCAGTGGTACAGTCACAACCCATGGTGACTCATGTAAATGTTCCTTGGTATGATGATCCATCCGAGGTTGCCCATGAAACGTCATGAAGATTAGCCGAAAAGTATAAAAGGCTGTTACAAATACCGTAGTCAAAACACAGAAATAAGCAAAACCAACACCTGGAATATTAGCGAAATGGACTGCCTCAATAATTGCATCTTTAGAGAAAAAACCAGAAAAACCGGGAACACCCGCACTGGCTAATGCAGCAATAAACATTGTCCAATAAGTAATTGGCATATAACTTTTAAGTCCACCCATTTTTTGCATATTTTGCTCATGGTGCATGGCAATAATGACAGAGCCAGCACCCAAGAATAAAACGGCCTTAAAAAATGCATGTGTCATCAAGTGGAAAATTGCCGCAGAATAGGCTGATGCGCCTAGGGCTACTGTCATGTAACCTAGTTGAGATAGCGTGGAATAAGCAACAACTCGTTTAATATCATTTTGAACCATGGCAACAAGTGCCATGAACAATGTGGTAATTCCACCAATCACCAAAATAACTGATAAAGCTGTTTCTGATAACTCAAAAAGTGGCGACATACGCGCCACCATGAATATGCCTGCGGTTACCATTGTAGCAGCATGAATCAGTGCCGATATAGGCGTTGGTCCTTCCATGGAATCGGGCAACCATACATGTAAAGGAAATTGCGCTGACTTGCCCATTGCGCCGATAAACAACAATATACAAATCACTGTGATCACAAGCCAGGATAAACCAGATACCAATTCAATCTTTTCATCGACGATACCTGGAGCTTGTGCAAAAACAGATACATAATCAAGCGTGCCAAAATAAGCCAATATCATACCAATGCCCAGGAGAAAACCAAAATCTCCAACACGATTTACTAAAAATGCTTTCATATTGGCATAAATAGCGGTAGAGCGTGTATACCAAAACCCGATTAACAAGTATGAGACAAGTCCAACAGCCTCCCAGCCAAAAAATAATTGCAAGAAGTTATTTGACATCACCAACATCATCATCGAGAAGGTAAACAATGAGATGTAGCTGAAAAAACGCTGATAACCTGGATCGCCATGCATATAGCCGATGGTATAGATATGCACCATAAGTGAAACTAAGCTAACAACAACCATCATGGTTGCTGATAGCTGGTCAATTAGAAAACCGATCTCGAATCGCGTATCACCTGTTATTAGCCATGTATAAACGCTACCGTTATAACTATTACCTTCTAATACATCCAAAAAAATAACAATGGATGCTATCAACGAAATGAATACCAATACTATTGTGACACGATGACTCCAGATAGGCCCAATAAAGCGCCCCAATAATCCCGCGATAAGTGATCCAACTAGCGGAGCCAACGGAACCAATAAATAAAGTTTCTGCATCTTGATTAATAATTCTTATTAATTATAAATACTTATGATGTTCTTTAACTAACCTTTAAGCTTGTCTAAATCATCAACATTGATTGTATGCATATTGCGAAATAGCACCACGATTATTGCTAAGCCAATAGCCGATTCAGCAGCTGCAACTGTCAAAATAAAGAACACAAAAATTTGTCCTGAGATATCTTGCAAGTAGTGCGAAAAAGCAACAAAATTCATATTGACCGCCAGTAACATCAATTCGATTGACATTAGTATGATAATGACATTTTTTCGATTCAGAAAAATACCGACCAGTCCTATTGCAAACAATATCGCGCCGAGTACAAGGTAATGAGATAATGAAATCAAGAGCCGCCTCTTTTTATATTTTAATAGTCACCAAACAAAAATAAGTACACGCAAGCACTCATTCTTTTTTTTCTGTCGGCATGTTCACTATACGAATTCTATCTTCTTTTCTTACTTTGACTTGTTTAGATGGATCCGTAGATTTCTTATCTTCGCGATGGCGCAGCGTTAACGCTATTGCCGCAATCATCGCAACCAGTAAAAGCACAGCCGCCAATTCAAACGCATACACATACTCGGTATAAATCAACCGCCCCAATTCTTTGGTATTACTGTAATCAGCGCCTTTGGGTTCCGGTATCGGAATTTCTTCATGCCCAAAGTATTTACCCATTAGCACCATTGATATTTCCATCACCATAACCAGAGCAATCATCGCGCCAAATGGAAACCATTTCCAGAATCCTTCTCGTAATCGATCCAGATTGATGTCCAACATCATCACTACAAATAAGAACAAGACCATGACAGCGCCGACATAAACTAATACAAGCGTAATCGCAAGAAATTCTGCTTCTAATAGCAACCACAAACCAGCGCACGTAACAAATGACAACACTAGCAGTAAAGCCGAATTTACTGGATTACGCACCGTAATTACACCGAGTGCTGATGCAATCAGTATTGCTGAAAAGAAATAAAATAAAATATCTTGAAAAATCATTAGTATTTACCAGCAAGATTCAACGATAGGGTGCATCGGCTTCTCGATCCTTGGCGATCTGCTCTTCGTATCGATCTCCCACTGCTAATAGCATTTCTTTGGTATAGATAAAATCCTCTCTCTTCTCACAGTGATATTCCAATATGCGTGTTTCAACAATTGAATCAACTGGACAAGACTCCTCACAAAAGCCACAAAAAATGCATTTGCTCAAGTCGATATCATAGCGTGTAGTCCGTCGCGTGCCATCTGCACGCTGTTCTGACTCTATGGTTATTGCCATTGCCGGACAAACGGCTTCACATAATTTACAAGCAATACAGCGCTCTTCTCCGTTTGGATAACGACGCAATGCATGCAAGCCGCGAAAACGCGGCGATTGCGGAGTTTTTTCCTCTGGAAAATGTACAGTTATCTTTGGCTTAAAAAAATATTTTCCAGTAACTGCCATACCTTTTAGCAATTCAAATAATAAAAAGGTACTAAAAAATTTTTTGATACGTTCCATTGTATTCTCTCAATTTTAAAACCAGATATTTAATGGAAATACATTTCGTATTGATTCTGGCAATTGCATTATTGCACCTAATAGGACAATCCATACAAGTGTTATAGGAATAAATATTTTCCAACCTAGTCTCATAATCTGATCATAGCGATATCGCGGAAAGGTCGCACGAAACCAAAGAAAAAAGAACAATATAAATGCAATCTTTAATAGTAGCCAGATAAAACCAGGTATCAGCGTAAATGGTGCAATATCAATTGGCGGCAACCATCCGCCCAAAAACATAATAGATGTTAAAGTTGCCACCAATATCATATTGGAATATTCGGCTAGAAAAAATACCGTAAAAGCCATACCTGAATAATCAACATGGAAACCCGCAACAATTTCTGATTCGCCTTCAGCGACGTCAAATGGTGCACGATTTGTTTCAGCAACACCTGAAATCAAATAAACTAGAAACATCGGAAACAGTGGAATCAAATACCAATTTAACAGATTGTTACCCTGCTGGCCATTCACAATATCACCCAGATTCAAACTTTGTGACATCATCAGAACACACACTAAGGCAAACCCCATTGCCAGTTCATATGAGACCACTTGTGCAGCTGAACGCATGGCGCCTATGAAAGCATATTTAGAATTCGATGCCCAACCCGCGATAATGATGCCGTATATACCCATGGATGTCATTGCCAAAATATAAAGTAATCCAGCATTGATATCCGCAAGCACGAGCTCAGGTGAGAAAGGAATCACAGCCCAAGCAGCCAATGCCGGCATAATAGTGAGTACTGGCGCCAGAATAAAAAGAAATTTATTAGCGCCTGTTGGAATTATAATTTCCTTCATGATTGCTTTTACAGCATCAGCAATCGGCTGCCCCCAACCACGTAACCATGGTATGCCAAAAAAAGTTACCCTATTCGGCCCTACTCGAATTTGCATATACGCAATTATCTTACGCTCGGCAAAAGTAAGATAAGCCACGCCTAATAACAATGGAACAACAATGGCAAAGATAAATGTCATGTTCGTAGCTAATGAAAACATCATGGATCCCCATTCTGCACCCAATATTTCCACAAACTGTTGTTGAATGCTCTCCATTAATAAACTCCAACCATTGCCATCACAATTTCTCTATTCTTACTTCACCAAACAGAGCACCTAGCGCTACTGTTTGAGGATGTGCGCACGCGATGCGAACACAATTAGGAGGCAATTTTTCATCTAATGCAGCTTCAAGTTGCACAAGCCCTTCTCCTTGCTTAACTTTTACTTTATCACCCGAAATAACACCTAAATTTTCCAGTACCTCAGCCGCCATCCAAGCCTTGGGCGGCTCGGCATCGTGCGTAGCCTGTAAAGATTCGGCTCTACGAACAATCGGGTCTGCTTGATAAATTGGCACTTCGCCAATACGCTCCATACCCTCTTTCTCAAGTATCGAAATAGCAGCGTCAAAATTCTCTAAACTATTATTCAGATATCGACTAATCTCAAATCCCTCAGGAAAAATCTCTGCACGTATTTGCTCTACTGTTTCATATTCGAATTTTTCCAGCGCTAGCAAATTAGCCAGGACACGTAATACTTTCCACGTAGGCCTAGCTTCGCCTAATGGAGAAACTACTCCATTAAAACTCTGCATCCTACCTTCTGTATTAACATAAGTACCTGATGTTTCAGTAAATGGCGTAATTGGCAGCAATACATCCGCATAATCTTTAGCATTTCCTTGGTAAGCGCCCAATGACACTACGAATTCACCCGCTTTAATTGTTTCTATTGCTTGTTGCGAATTATAAGAATCATATTCGGGTTCTACATTCATTAATATAAATGCGCTGCATTTTTCATCTGCTGAGTCATTTTCAAATCCCAATATTTGCGCAGCGTTCAATCCGTATTCGACATGATCGAACTTTTCCGCAACTGAAAATTCTGCTGCTACCGGTATTGCGCCGGCAAGATAAGCGCCTACGCTATTGGCAGCTTCACCCAGTACACCATAACTTGCACCCGTTATTTTAGCAATCAACCCAGCAAGCCAATTTAACTTAGCATAATCAGGGTGGTGTTGTGCGATATTACCCAAATAAATTGCAGCCGGCACACTTTCAATCAAGCTAGTCGCAATAGCGAAAGCGCTGGTCGTACTCGAAACACCTAACGAATTAATAGTTCGTTGCAACTCTTCCGTTGGTTCTATTCCCTTTATCTCAGTAGCAACTTTTAGAATCTCAGCCAAAGCTTTGACCATTAAGCTCGGCGCAACAATTGTTTTGTTTGCAATATTAACTAGCAGGTCATCATCTACCGGGTTTACAATACTCAATTTCATGCCATTCTTTACAGACTGCCGTAAACGTTGCGCTATAAGCGGATGATCTTTACGTAGCGTACTACCGATAATTAAAGCTGACTTTAGTTGCGAAATGTCTGCGATGCTGGTACCCAACCATGGAATACCCTGCATTTTCTTGTCTGCACTAAAGTCGGATTGACGTAGGCGATGATCAATGTTGCTACTGCCAAAACCTCGCAACAATTTTTGCAACAAATAAAGCTCTTCCGTGGTGCTATACGCAGACCCTAATGCTGCAATTTTATTGGCACCGTATTGATTCTTTATCGCTTGGAGAGCATTAGCTGTAAATTCCAGAGCTTCCTTCCAATCACACTCAAACCATTCACCATTACGCTTGATCATGGGGCGTATCAATCTATCTTCAGAATTCAATCCTTCATAAGAGAATCGATCTTTATCAGACAACCAGCACTCATTAATTTCCTCATTGTCTCGAGGAAGCACACGCATCACGCGATTTTGTTTAACTTGCACGACAAGATTCGATCCTAAGCCACAGTGCGGACTAATTGATTTCCTGCGAGACAATTCCCATGTACGAGCCGAATATCGGAATGGCTTACTGACCAATGCACCAACTGGACAGAGATCAATTACATTACCCGACAATTCAGAGTCCACTGTTTTACCGACAAATGCAAGTATTTCTGCATGCTCACCACGCCCGGCCATACCAAGCTCCATAATCCCGGCAATTTCCTGACCAAACCGAACACAGCGCGTACAGTGTATGCAGCGCGTCATGTCTGTTGATATCAGCGGTCCCAGATTCTTGTTAACAACCACTCGCTTCGCTTCGGAATATCTTGAGCCGCTCGAACCGTATCCTACAGCAAGATCTTGTAACTGACACTCACCACCTTGATCACAAATAGGGCAATCAAGTGGATGATTAATCAGCAAAAATTCCATCACCCCCTTTTGTGCGGTCACAGCTTGCTGAGAATGCGTATATACCTTCATCCCATCCATTACCGGCGTTGCACAAGCAGGTAAGGGTTTTGGCGCTTTTTCTACTTGCACCAAACACATACGACAATTAGCTGCAATGGATAATTTTTTGTGATAGCAGAAATGTGGAATGTATATACCAAGTTGCTTCGCACCATCCATGATGGTGTTCCCCTTGGATACAGATACTTGCTTACCGTCGATTTCTATATTGACCATCAGTTACAATTCTTAGGTTAATTACGAATAATTAAATTCACATGTTCTTAATCATTAAATAATTAATAATTAAACCATGCATTTCTTATGCTCTATATGGTGAACAAACTCGTCACGAAAATGTTGAATCATTGCACGCACAGGCATGGCTGCAGCATCACCCAAGGCGCAAATTGTCCGCCCCTGTATGTTGTCAGCGATATTATCCAGAAGGTCAAGATCTTCTGGTCGTCCTTTGCCATGCTCAATTCGATTGACAATGCGATAAAGCCAACCAGTGCCCTCTCGACAAGGTGTACATTGTCCGCAGGATTCTTCATAGTAAAAGTAAGACAGGCGTTCCAGTGCTCTTACCATACAAGTCGTTTCATCCATAATGATAACAGCACCTGAACCAAGCATCGATCCAGCTTTGGCGATTGAATCATAGTCCATATCTGTTCGCATCATGATATCACCAGGCAATACCGGCATTGATGATCCGCCAGGAATGCATCCTTTCAATTTTCGCCCTCCTCGCATGCCGCCGGCCAACTCCAATAATTTCGCAAAAGGCGTGCCAAGTGGTACTTCATAATTTCCTGGTTTATTAATATGGCCTGATACTGAAAATATTTTTGTACCACCGTTATTTGGCTTGCCAAGTTGTAGATATTTCTCTCCACTGTTACGAATTATCCAAGGAACTGAAGCAAATGTTTCTGTATTATTTATGGTAGTTGGTTTCCCATAAAGACCATAATTAGCAGGAAAAGGCGGCTTAAAACGCGGCTGGCCTTTCTTGCCTTCTATGGATTCGAGCAATGCAGTCTCTTCTCCACAGATATAAGCACCGTATCCATGGTGATTATATAGTTGAAAACTAAATGATGAACCCAGAATATTATTTCCGAGATAACCCGCCGCTCGTGCTTCTTCCACAGCCTCTTCCATTCGCTCGTATGTTTCCCATATCTCTCCATGGATATAGTTATAACCCGCTTTTACGCCCATCGCGTACGCTGCTATTATCATACCTTCAATCAGAATGTGCGGGTTATATCGTAAAATATCACGATCTTTAAAAGTTCCCGGTTCTCCTTCGTCTGAATTACAGACGATATACTTGTCACCTTCATAGCCTTTAGGCATGAAGCTCCATTTCAGTCCTGTAGGAAATCCTGCTCCACCGCGCCCACGAAGTGCAGATTTCTTAACTTCCTCTATGACTTCTTCAGGGGTTATTTTTTTTGTTAATATTTTTCTTAGGGCTGCATATCCTTCACGTCTTTCATAACTTCTAAGACGCCAATTCTCAGAGTCAGATGAATCGACTCCATTCATTAAAGTCTGCGGATACTGATTCATTCGCCCAGTTCCTCCAACAATTTATCGATCGTTTCTTCAGACATAAAGCTACACATGCGTTTATTATTCACCAGTAATACCGGCGCATCTCCACAAGCCCCAAAACACTCACCTTCTTTTAGAGTAAATTTTCCATCTGGAGTTGTTTGATTAAATCCGATGCCTAATTTTTGTTTTAAATATTTTGCGCTATCAGTGCTACCCGATAAAGCACAAGGTAAATTTGTGCATATTGTTATTTTGTACTTACCTGCTGGCTCCAGGTTGTACATATTATAAAAAGTGGCTACCTCATAAACCGCGATTGGCGGCATACTCAAATATTCAGCGACAAAATTCATTGTCTCATTGGCTAACCAGCCTTTTTCTTCTTGCGCGATTGCGAGCGCTGACATGACAGCAGATTGTCTCCGGTCGACTGGATATTTAGCGATCTCACGATCTATTTTTTTAAGAGATTCAGCGCTTAACATTGTTATCTATCTATCTCACCAAATACTATATCTTGCGTACCAATAATTGCGACTACATCGGAAATCATGTGTCCTCTGGACATTTCATCCAAAGCAGCCAAATGCGCAAAACCAGGTGCGCGTATTTTCAGTCGATATGGCTTATTGGCGCCATTAGATACCAGATAAATACCAAACTCACCCTTAGGATGCTCAACCGCAGCATAAGTCTCGCCTGGAGGCACATGAAAACCCTCTGTAAACAACTTAAAATGATGAATCATTTCTTCCATATTCTGCTTCATCTCAACTCGAGATGGCGGTGCAACTTTATGATTATCAGTAATAACTGACCCTGGATTCTTACGCAACCAATCGACACATTGCTTAATAATTCGATTTGATTGACGAAACTCTTCCATACGTATCAAATATCGATCATAACAATCGCCATTTACACCAATAGGTATGTCGAAATCAAGACGATCGTAAACCTCATAGGGTTGTTTTTTCCTTAAATCCCATTCCACACCAGACCCGCGCAACATTGGACCAGTAAATCCCAAAGCTTTAGCACGCTCAGGAGAGACAACACCAATATCAACCAAGCGCTGCTTCCAAATCCTATTATCCGTCAACAAAGTTTCATATTCATCAACATAGATTGGAAAGCGATTCGTAAAATCTTCAATAAAGTCTAATAAAGAACCTTCTCTATTCTCGTTTCGCGCCTGAGTCTGTTTTTCGCTATGTATTTTTGATGACTGGTACTTAGGCATAGAATCCGGCAAATCGCGATACACTCCGCCAGGACGATAATAAGCAGCATGCATGCGAGCACCCGATACTGCCTCATAACAATCCATCAAATCTTCTCTTTCGCGAAAAGCATACAAAAACATCGTCATAGCGCCAACATCAAGCGCATGCGCACCAATCCATAGCAAATGGTTTAGAATACGAGTAATTTCATCAAACATTACACGGATATATTGCGCTCTAATAGGCACTTCAATTTGCAGCAACTTCTCTATGGCCATCACATAAGCGTGCTCGTTGACCATCATGGAAACATAGTCTAATCGATCCATATAAGGAACTGATTGGATATATGTTTTATTTTCTGCCAATTTCTCAGTCGCACGATGTAACAAACCAATATGCGGATCTGCACGCCGCACAACTTCTCCGTCTAATTCCAGAACCAACCGAAGCACACCGTGAGCTGCCGGGTGTTGCGGTCCAAAATTCAAAGTGTAATTACGTATTTCAGCCATAAGTTACTTTTTGCTTAAAAACTCTTTTAAAAACATAATTTAAGACAAGATTATCAGGACTCACTATCCCCATAGTGTTCCTCACGTATCACGAGTGGTGTTATCTCTCGCGGCTCAATACTAACGGGTTGATAAATCACACGCTTCTGCTGTTCATCATAGCGCATCTCCACATGACCAGTTATCGGAAAATCCTTACGAAAGGGGCTTCCGATAAATCCATAATCAGTCAATATACGACGCAAGTCTGGGTGATCGGCAAAAACAATGCCATATAGATCAAATACCTCCCGCTCAAACCAGTTAGCAGCGGGCCATACTTCGGTAACTGAATGCACCATAGGAAATTCATTATTTTCAGCAAAAACTCGGATACGCAACCTTTGGTTCCGCTCAACTGATAGCAAATGATAAATTACTGCGAAGCGCCTATTGCTCAAATCGCACTTGATTGATAGGTCATCACCATACGTTAAATAATCTATCCCGCACAAATCAATCAATGTATCGAACATAAGTGCCGAGTTATCCCGCAATATTTTGCTTGCATCCAAAACATCTTCAGCGTTTATTACGATAGTTAATTCATTTTGCTGCACCCACAGATCAATCAATTTATTCTCTAGAGAGCTCCGTAATGCTGCAGCAAGGACTTCATTTTGTGTAGTTAACATACTATGAGTTAGCGAGCGATTGTGTTAGTACGATTAATTTTATTCTGCAACTGAATGATCCCATACAACAAAGCTTCTGCTGTTGGTGGACAACCAGGTACATATATATCAACCGGCACTATACGATCACATCCACGAACTACCGAGTAAGAATAATGATAATAACCGCCGCCATTCGCACATGATCCCATGGATATCACCCATCGGGGCTCCGCCATTTGATCATAAACCTTACGTAAAGCAGGTGCCATTTTATTACATAATGTTCCGGCAACAATCATGACATCCGACTGGCGTGGACTTGGACGAAATACTATCCCAAAACGATCAAGATCATAACGAGAGGCCCCTGTTTCCATCATTTCGACCGCACAACATGCGAGTCCAAAGGTCATCGGCCACATTGAACCAGTTCGTCCCCAATTAATAATTGAATCTAGGCTAGTGGTAACAAAGCCTTTTTCAAACGTCCCTTCTATACTCATAGCACTAATCCCATTCTAAAGCACCTTTCATCCATTCGTAAATAAATCCCACCACCAAGATGCTTAGAAAAACCATCATAGCAAGAAATCCAAATAACCCAATTTCATCTAGCACGATAGCCCACGGAAAAAGGAATGCGATTTCTAGATCGAATAAAATAAATAAAATTGCTACCAAATAGTATCGTACATCAAACTTCATTCGCGCATCTTCAAAAGCCTCAAATCCACACTCATAAGGCGAAAGTTTTTCACTATCAGGATTATTAGGCGCAAGCAACCAACCGCAAAGCATGGGTACAACCCCTACTAAAAAACCAACAATAAGAAATAATAATATCGGAAAATAGTTTTCAAGCATTGTAAATTTATACGCCAGAATTTAAATATAATCAGTCACTAGCCACACATACTACACATGGTGCCGACGGCGAGACTCGAACTCGCACAGCTTTCGCCACCGCCCCCTCAAGACGGCGTGTCTACCAATTCCACCACGTCGGCGGCAAAACTATGCTCTATCTCATCATTAAGCTTCCACACCAATTTCATCGTAGAAGTTACTCAGGTATTTTGTTAACTATCGAGCTGCTCTCAGTCTCTGGCATACTATAATCACGCTCTGAAACAGATGTTTCATCTACGTCTATCACTGTAGTATTCTCAGATTCTTCAACACCATCCATGATACTCATTACACTTCCATCTGAAGTTCGATTCATCGAGAAATAGGTTAAACTCAGACTCGTGATAAAAAACATTGCTGCAACAAAGCTCGTAGCACGACTTAAGAAAGTAGCCGATCCACTTGCTCCAAACAAACTACCTGCTGAACCACTGCCAAATGCAGCCCCCATATCTGCGCCTTTACCATGCTGTAATAATACCAAAACTATCAATAAAATCGCTAGCGAAACATGTGCGGTCCAAACCAAGATTTCCAACGTTATACTCCAAAAAATTTAATGACGTAATGCACGACAAATTGCGATAAAATCATTTGCAATAAGCGAAGCACCGCCTATTAAGCCACCATCAATATCGGGCATAGAAAATAGCTCAGATGCATTATTGCCTTTAACGCTACCTCCGTAGAGAATCGTCAACTGATTCGCCACGCTCAAATTCTGTTTAGCTATTTTTTCCCTTATAAATGCATGCACATCTTGCGCTTGTTCTGGGGTTGCAGTCTTACCTGTACCAATAGCCCATACTGGTTCATAAGCAATAACGGCTTTGTTAAGCGACTCAACTCCTGCCAAACTAATGACCGACATTAATTGTTGCTCTATGACTTGTTCAGTAACCTTAGCCTCACGTTGCTCCAGTGTCTCTCCAACACATAAAATCGGAGTCATTCCGGCATTCTGAGTTGCGACATATTTTTCTGCAACCACATGATTGTCTTCGCTAAACAGCATTCTTCTTTCTGAATGCCCAACAATAACATATTGACACTGAAAATCACTCAACATGGATGCTGAAATTTCTCCTGTATACGCGCCCTTTTCATGTTGACTCACGTTCTGAGCACCCCATGCTATTTTCGTATTCTGTAATTGGTTTTGTACAGACGGCAGATAGACGTAAGGCACACAAACCACAACAAGATCTTCACCCAATCCATTTAGATCAGCAATTACCGCATCAAGCAACTGTTTATTCTCTACTAAATTACCGTGCATCTTCCAGTTACCAGCAACCATCTTTTTACGCATCTTACTTCTAGCTCCAGCTCTCCAAAATGGGCGATGCTACCCTTGATTCTTTATCAAGTCAATTGTGCATCAATAGCGCCCCTCATTAATACATTTTCACGTTTTACGCACACTTTCACACTGATATAGCCAAGTCAGTTGTTATAACCTATATACTCATATAGACAATTATCTATAAGCTTTCTTTTAATTTATGCCTATTGAAAGACAAGATTAATTATTGAGAGAATGCCATCCATTAGCCGAAACGCCCGGTAATATAATCTTCTGTTTGCTTATTTTTAGGCTTAATAAATATTGTATCTGTCACATTAAACTCAATTAACTCACCTAGATACATATAAGCAGTGTAGTCTGATACTCTCGCTGCTTGCTGCATATTATGAGTCACTATAAGTATAGTCACTTTAGTCTTTAAGTCGGTAATCAACTCTTCAATACTAGCCGTCGCTATCGGATCAAGGGCAGAAGTTGGCTCGTCAAATAGCAAAATCTCAGGATCCGTTGCTAATGCACGCGCAATGCAAAGTCTCTGTTGTTGCCCTCCTGAAAGATTAAAAGCAAGTTCATGTAAACGATCTTTAACTTCATCCCACAATGCCGAATTACGTAAAGCTACTTCCACTTTTTCATCCAGAATTGCTCGTTGTTTAATCCCTCTTACACGCAACCCATAAGCTACATTTTCATAAATTGACTTAGGAAATGGATTGGGTTTTTGAAACACCATACTTATCCTCATCCGCACTTCGATCGGGTCAACATTCGACGCCAAAATATTTACATCATCGGGATGCAAAATTATTTCGCCATCATAGCGATTACCCGGATACAAATCATGCATGCGATTAAAGCACCTCAAGAATGTCGACTTGCCACATCCAGATGGTCCAATTAGCGCTGTAATCTTTTTATCATGCAACACCATATCAATATTCTTGAGCGCATTAAATGTGCCATAGTGAAAACTGAGTTTTTTTACTTCAGATTTATATTGAGCAGACTCTGCAATTTCTTTATGATCTATCTGCATTATTTCTTTACCACTTAATATTTTTCCGCATTCTGTAGCGTAAATAAATTGCCAGGCCATTCATAGCAAGCGTCATAACGACCAAGACTAGTCCCGCCGCAGCCGCATTCAACTGAAAGGCTTCTTCAGGTCGAGACACCCAGTTAAACATTTGTATCGGCATTACAGTAAAAGGAGCGGTAAGCCATTCAAACGATATAAATGGAAACTCATCTTTTACTGGGGATGGGGGTAAAAAAGCAATAAACGTCAATGCTCCAATAGTGATAATCGGAGCTGTTTCACCAATCGCCCGAGCCAAACCTATAATAATTCCTGTTAAAATTCCTGCTGACGAATATGGCAACAAATGATCCGAGACTGTTTGCCACTTGGTTGCACCTAATGCATAGGCCGCTTCTCGTATTGTAATGGGAATTGATCGTATTGCCTCTCGTGTAGCCACAATAACAACCGGTAGAATCAATAATGCTAAAGCTAGTCCTGCTGCCAAAACACTCTGCCCAAAACCCAATTGATACACAAACAATCCCAGTGCAAGCAAACCATATATTATCGACGGAACGCCCGCCAAATTGGTGACATTGATTTCAATGATTTCGGTCAGCAAGTTCCGGGGAGCATATTCTTCTAGATATACACCTGATCCTATCCCCAATGGTACCGCAGCCACTGCCGTTACAAGCATGACCAAAGTAGTGCCGACCCAGGCAGACAATATCCCGGCAGACTCTGGGCGTCGTGATGGAAATGATGTAAAAAACTCCCAAGATAAGCGAGGTAAACCATCGATTAGCATATGTGCAAATAAGGCCATAAAGGTCATTATCGCGATCATTAACGCAACAATGCCGGTTATCATAAAAATCAAATCCCATCTTTTATGAAGGATAATGATTCTTCTAATTTCTTCGAGGCTCTTTACACTTCTCATTGCATGCTTCCACAAGCAAATATCTTAAGAAACTATTCATATAGCTCATATCAAAAAAATACTAACCACCTAGATTGCTTCTGATTCATCAATAAATTTCCCGATAACGTTTGCGCAATAAATGTCCAATGATATTGAATACAAGTGTTATTAACAGCAAGGTCAATCCAGCAGCAAATATAGTCTGATAACCGATACTTCCGTGCGGCAAGTCTCCCAAACTAACTTGAACAATATAAGCCGTGATTGTCGCTGCGGGCTCCATTGGATTCCATGTTAAATTCGGTTGCATTCCTGCTGCAATTGCCACCACCATTGTTTCACCAACAGCGCGCGATATTCCCAAAATATATGCAGCAGCTATACCAGAAAACGCTGCTGGCATAACTACACGAATAGCCGTCTGAAAACGCGTAGCGCCCATGGCGTAGGAGCCTTCCCGCAGATTCATTGGAACCGCTCGCATAGCATCCTCAGTCATTGAGCTTACATATGGGATGATCATTATTCCCATTACTAATCCAGCTGATAGTAAATTGAAGCCCGGCAATTCAGGAAAAATTATTTGCAATAAAGGAGTTACAAATAATAATGCGAAATATCCGTAGACAACGGTTGGAACGCCACCTAATAACTCAAGGAAAGGTTTTGCAATTTCACGCACTGTAAATGGCGCAAATTCGGAAAGATATATGGCAATTATGGTACCCATAGGGAGTGCAACCAGCAACGCAATCAAAGAACTAACTAGTGTTCCAGAGATTAGCGGCAATATCCCGTAGTGAGCATCATCAAACAGAGGTGTCCACTGCGTATCCGTTAAAAAATCCCAGATAGATACTTGACGGAAAAAAACTATCGATTCCTTCAAAAGCATTGCAATAATTGCAAGCATAATTGCAATCGAAAGAATTGCTGACAAGAATAAAAAAGTTTCTATAAACCTTTCATGCAAGTGCCGACGAAAGCTATATCCGAGTTTTCCAGCATACACCAATTTATTTTGTGACTCTTCTGCCACAGTGAAGCCCTTCTATAAGTTGAAGCATTATAGTAAGAGAGTTTTGTTAACTGATGAACAAAATTCAACTATTAATCAGAGTTAATCTGTAACTAGTATTGATCTACTTCAGAACAATTTTGTTAATGCAAATCACTTTACAAAACACAACTGCTTTTATGATCTTTAATAAAACTATCAGAATATAACCCTTTCTCTTTGAGGTATTTTTAGAAACTTTACACTCTGGAAACATGTCCTCTCCAGAGCTTGGGTATCCCATAAACTAAAATGCAGCAAGAAGCGAATTATTCCTCATCATCATTTTCGTCCTCGTCATCACTTTCGTCAT
>NZ_CADEGP010000029.1 GCF_902826915.1 uncultured Nitrosomonas sp. | reverse complement strand
CTGCTGCTCGCAAGATAGCGATTGACGGGAATTTTTCAGGGACGACTAAGTATTTGTTATATAAAATTATTGTTTTGATTGGTGGATCGAATAAATGCTAATTTGAGCCCAAGTAAGATATATAAGAGCTAGGGTTATAGTCAGAAAAACAACAGCAGTGTTGCTTGAATGCAACATCGTGATGGCTAAATTTATAAAATATGCTCGTTTTTCTTGCAGAATACTTATGTGTTCGGCACAATCAAATCAAACCCTCCGAGTCGGGGGGTCCGGACAAGCGGGGTGCATTCCACTGGAGTGTAGTAGGGCAAAAAAGGACGGCCCCAATCGTTTTAACATTAAAGGAGAACTTCCGTATGAAGAAGAAACTTATATCACTGGCAGTAGCTGGTGCACTTGCAGCCCCGATGGTTGTGTTAGCACAAGGAGTAGGAACAAATGTAACACTTTTTGGTAGTGTGCAGGCCGAGTATGCTACAGTCAACAAAGACGGTCAAAGCAGTCAAGCTCTCATTGGTGATGACACAGGCCGTTCAAGAATGGGGATGCATGTAACTGAGAATTTAGGCGGCGGCTTGAAAGCAAAAGCGCATGTTGAATATGGTTTTAGTACAGGTAGCGGTGCATTGGGTGTTGCACGGGAACGTTGGGTGGCGCTGGCAAACGATAGCTGGGGTGAAGTGAAATTTGGTCGTGTTCAATCACCATTTAAAGATTTCGCAGGCGGCATGACGATTGATCCATTTGC
Source organism: uncultured Nitrosomonas sp. (assembly GCF_902826915.1). Lineage (GTDB taxonomy): Bacteria > Pseudomonadota > Gammaproteobacteria > Burkholderiales > Nitrosomonadaceae > Nitrosomonas. The sequence goes on along the minus strand of NZ_CADEGP010000029.1, from coordinate 31,668 downwards.
ATACACAACTCTGCAAGCTGCGGGTAGCGGTGGTACCATGACTGCTTCTGCCAATGGCTTAGGTTCTGGTGCTCAAAGTTTTGTAAACAGTGCTGTTCGGTTTGATTCGCCACGGGTTGAAGGGTTTAGCTTTGCAGGTATATTAATGCCTGGCGATTCTAACCGATTAGACGCGGCAAATTTCATCTCTCCGACAGATACTTTTCAAGGAAGTCAATCAAATTCAGGTGGTGAAGATGGTGAATGGGACTTCCAAGTAGCAGGTAAATATGAAGCGCAAGTTGCAGGTCATAATTTAGGTGTGTTCGGCGGATATTCTCGCGATAATCTGAGCACCCGACAAAGCACAACTCTACCTTTAACGAACAATGAGCATGTCTGGCGTGGTGGTGCACTGTGGAGTTTCCAAAACTTTAAGCTCAGTGGTCAATATGAAAGAGTCGACAATGCAATAGGTGCAGCAACCTGTTCCAATGCTGCTGCGTTGGGTAATCCTGGTACTGGTGTCGGAGATAGTCGTTCGCACTGTAACTCAGCGATGAATCTGGGCGGTGATGGTCATCTATGGTTTGCCAGCGGTCAGTATGATTGGGGTAATACCAGTATTATCGCTCAAGGTGGTATGTCAGAAGCTAATGCAACTGCTACTGCAATTAAACGTGATATGAGTACCTTTACCGTCGGCTTGATACATAACCTCAGCAAACGGTCAAGTCTCTTTGGTGGCTATCAGCGTGGCATGATGGACGACAAAGCGGTTAATGGACTTAGAGATCATAACACCTATACTGTAGGTATGCGTCACAACTTCTAATCCAAGTTAATCTCGTAAAAAGGCACCAAATGGTGCCTTTTTTATTGTCAGAAAGAAATATAATGAGTTTCTATTGTTTCTAAATATCGATTGATGATTATGGAGGATTCTCAAATATGAGTATGAAGAAATGGACTGATGAAGAGCTTGTTTCTACACGGGATAATCTTGAATCCTGGAACAAACGAAGCAATGGTTCTGGTTCTAAGATGTGGCTATTTACAGCCATATTAGGTGCATTTGCAGTTTCAACAGGTGTTGTATTTATTTTTTTTGATGGAATCGATGTATTGAGCATCTTGTTAATAATTATGGGTACTATTACGTGTGCATCATGGTATAAGAGTGAAAAGCAACGGAAAGATAATGTTGCTTTCCTGGGTGAAATTAATAGAGAAATTAAGTCTCGCAAGATTAAAGATGCGCCAAAATCCAAAAATAAAACAAATGTGCAGGCAAATGAAGTTGATTATTCAGAATCAACAGATGTAGGGAGTACAGAATCAGTTGCTGAAGTAAAGAACTCAGAAGAAACAGAGGAAAAATCAGAAAAATAGCTTGTGCGTGAAGATGATCCAGCCATCAATGAAATCGATCGATTCATTATTTATGGAAGAGATCGTGCAAACAAAAGAGCATTGCCGATGGATGATTTAAATATGCAATTCGATTTAACGCAAAAAGATAAGCACATTTTTGTGGCGTTATGTCAATTTTCATGGGTGCAAGGCGAACCATTACCGCTTATTTTTGACGTGGAAGATGAAGTTTATTTAAGGCAAGGAATTACTCTGCCAGTATTAAAACATCTCGAGAGTATCGGCTTAATTGCATTCGAGAGCGAAGGTTTTGTAAAAAAAGGATTTGGAAAACATGCGCGACTTTTTTATTGTGGTAAGCCGACTAAAATAGGTTTTCAAAACAAAGAGAATAATTCTTTGGACTTGGGGCACGTGCTATTAACAGTACGAGGTAAAGATTTAGCTTTAACCATTCCAGTGATCAGAAATCAGCAGTTCTATGAGTACGTCATTCGCAGGTGGTTTGAGCAAGGATTGGTTTTGTCATCAATACAAGTTGACCGCAATCTGGAAGCCTGATGTGGCTGGCCGCGCGTGTGCGATTAGAGTACTAGGATAGCGCGATAATCATTAACATTGGTATGCGTGGGGCCAGTAATGACTAAATCATTTAATTGCTGAAAAAACGTATAGGCATCGTTATTCGATAAAAACGATGCAGGATCCAAATTAAGTCTATTTGCACGAATCAGAGAATCTGGCATGATGAGTGCTCCAGCATTGTTTTCAGTCCCATCCAACCCATCCGTATCGCATGCCAATGCATATACTTTATCAAGCGCAGAGAGTTCGATTAATAATGACAATAGGAACTCGGAATTGCGCCCCCCTCGGCCATTCCCTTTCAAGGTGACAGTCGTTTCACCGCCCGATAACAGAGCCAAAGGTGTTTTTAGTACTTGCGGATATAGCTTTATTTCTCTCACTAATGCGGCATAACTTTTGGCAATTTCCCGAGATTCACCGGTTACTGTATCACCAAGTATTAAAGTGTTGATCCCATGTTCTTGGAAATAATTTGCAGTTGCAACCAGGGATTGATGAGCGTTTGCAATAATTCTGTTTTCGACTTGGTTGAAGATGGGGGAGCCAGGCTTGGGTGTCTCAGCGATAGCGCGTTCTTTGCCCGCCAATAGCATTTGTTGTACTGTTGCCGGTACTTCCAAATGATAGCGGTCAAGTACAGCAAGCGCATCGGCAAATGTGGATGGATCGGGGGAGCAGGGGCCGGAAGCGATATGGGTTACTTCATCACCGGTAACATCGGAAATAATTAAAGCCAGTATGGGAGCTTGGCATGCGGCAGCAAGCCTACCGCCCTGGATCGCGGATAAGTGTTTGCGGACAGTGTTAATTTCCTGGATACTTGCTCCGCAACGCAACAGCTGGTGGGTGGCTGCTTGAAGATCTTGCAGTGAAATGCCTTCAATTGATAAGGATAACAGACTGGATCCGCCGCCGCTGAACAAACAAAGTAATAGATCCTCGGATTCTAATGTTTGAACTGCTGCGAGAATTTCTTGCGCTGCTCGCTCACCATTTTCATCCGGTATCGGATGACCCGCTTCAACAACTTTGATTTTTTGTGTGGGTAATGTATGTCCGTAGCGAGTGACGACCAAACCATCAATTTGAGCAGCAGCAGGCCATGCATTCTCAACCACCATTGCCATTGCAGCAGATGCTTTGCCAGCGCCAATAACGAGTGTGCGACCTCGAGGGGGATGAGGAAGATGCAGCGGAATGATGTGATTAGGGTCGGCAGTTTTGACGGCTACTGCAAAGCTTTCCAGCAAATGATTGCACGGATTCATTTTACCAACATGGATTGCAGATAATGACCAGTAAAACTGTTTTTATTGCCTGCAATTGCTTCCGGCGTACCTTCTGCAATAATACATCCGCCACCATCTCCACCTTCCGGGCCTAAGTCAATAATCCAGTCGGCTGTTTTGATGACATCCAGGTTATGTTCGATGACTACCACAGTATTACCATGATCACGCAGTCTGTGTAATACTTTCAGCAGTAGATCGATATCCTGAAAATGTAGACCAGTCGTGGGTTCGTCCAGAATATACAAGGTCCGGCCCGTGTCGCGCTTGGAAAGCTCCAGTGACAGTTTTACCCGCTGTGCCTCACCGCCGGAGAGTGTTGTGGCGGATTGTCCCAAGGTAATATAACCGAGGCCCACGTCCAGTAATGTATGTAATTTTCGCGCAACCACTGGTACTGAGCTGAAAAATTCGAATGCATTTTCCACGGTCAATTTCAGTATCTCATTGATATTCTTGTGCTTATACTGGATCTCCAGGGTCTCGCGGTTATATCGATGACCATGGCATACATCGCAGGTAACGTAGATATCTGGAAGGAAATGCATTTCTACCTTAATTACGCCATCACCTTGGCAAGCTTCGCATCGACCACCTTTGACATTGAATGAGAACCGGCCGGGCGCATAGCCGCGTTCGCGTGCTTGAGGTACGCCAGCAAACAATTCCCGGATCGGAGTGAACAGTCCGGTATAAGTTGCGGGATTGGAGCGCGGCGTACGGCCAATCGGGCTTTGATCCATGTTGATGACCTTGTCGAAGAAAGCCAGGCCTTCGATGTGTTGATAGGGCGCCGGTTCAGCATTGCTGCCATAAAGATGGCGAGCTACCGTGCGATGTAGCGTTTCATTAATAAGCGTGGATTTGCCGGATCCCGAAACCCCTGTGACGCAGACAAAGAGACCTATCGGGAGAGTCAGCGTAACGTTTTTTAGATTGTTCCCAGTGGCGCCATCAATTCGAAGCGTTCGATCATCGGTGGGGGAATGGCGTTTTTCCGGTATCTTGATTGATAATTTTCCGGATAGATACTTGCCCGTCAGAGAATCATCATTTTCCCGAATAGACTGTGGCGTGCCTTGAGCAACAACGAGTCCACCGTGTTCACCAGCCCCTGGTCCCATATCCACAACATAGTCTGCAATCTGTATGGCATCTTGATCATGTTCAACCACGATGACACTATTACCCAGATCACGTAGTTTTTTGAGTGTATCGAGCAGGCGACCATTATCGCGTTGATGTAAACCGATGGAAGGTTCATCTAAAACGTACATAACGCCCGTTAGGCCGGAACCGATTTGACTGGCCAATCGGATACGCTGAGATTCACCGCCGGACAATGTATCCGCGGAGCGATCCAAAGATAAATAATCTAGTCCTACGTTGTTGAGAAATTGTAGGCGGTTGGAAATTTCCTTGATAATACGCTCAGCAATTGATTGCTTGTGACCCGATAACTTGATGTGATCAAAAAATTGCTTGGCTTTTTTTAGTGGAAAAGCGCTGATCTGGTAAATCGCCTGCCCTGCAACATGCACATGACGTGCAGCCTGGCACAAGCGTGTACCCTGACACTCTGGGCAAGTTTGCGCATTGAGATATTTGGCTAGTTCTTCTCGCACAGCTTGAGATTCGGTTTCTTTATAGCGACGTGTCAGGTTGGGAATGATTCCTTCAAAAGGGTGAGTTTCCTGCCGCTTGCGACCGCCTTCTGTCAGATAGGAGAAATGTATTTTCTCTTTACCTGAGCCATGCAGGATAATGTTGCGAATAGCTTCATCCAGTTTCTCAAATGGTGTCTCCAGATCGAAATGATAATGTGTTGCAAGATTTTTTAGTAACTGAAAATAAAATTGATTGCGCTGGTCCCAGTTTTTTACCGCGCCGGCAGCCAGTGACAAGTGGGAGAATGCTACGACACGTGCTGGATCAAAGAAAGTGATTTGCCCCAAGCCATCGCATTTATTGCAGGCACCTAATGGATTGTTAAAAGAGAATAATCTGGGCTCCATTTCCGACAACGAGTAACTGCACACCGGGCAACTGAATTTGGCTGAAAACAGATGTTCATGGCAGTTATCTATCTCAATTGCCAAAGCGCGTCCATCGGAATGGCGTAACGCGACTTCGAATGATTCAGCAAGTCGTTGCTTAGCATCCGGGGAAACCTTCAAGCGATCAATTACTACTTCAATGGTATGTTTCTGAGTTTTCTGCAACTTTGGCAATGCGTCGATTTCATAAACTTCGCCATCGATTCGCAAACGAACAAAACCTTGTGCACGCAGCTCATCAAACAACTCTACTTGCTCGCCCTTACGTTCCACGATTAACGGGGAAAGAATCATCAAACGTGTGTCGAGTGGTAGCTGTAACACATGATCCACCATTTGCGATACGCTTTGTGCGGTCAAAACAATATTATGCTCAGGGCAAAAAGGATCGCCCACGCGAGCGAATAGCAAACGCAAATAATCATGAATTTCAGTGACCGTCCCTACCGTCGACCGTGGATTATGCGAGGTTGCTCTCTGTTCGATAGCGATTGCGGGAGAGAGTCCCTCGATCAAATCAACATCTGGTTTTTCCATCAATTGAAGGAATTGTCTTGCATAGGTCGAAAGAGATTCCACATATCGACGCTGGCCTTCCGCATAAAGCGTATCGAATGCAAGCGATGATTTGCCTGATCCTGATAGCCCGGTAATGACAACAAGCTCATTACGCGGCAGATCAAGATGGATGTTTTTCAGATTGTGCGTGCGTGCGCCGCGTATTTTTATGGATTCCATGAGCTATCTATGTATGAGTCAACCTGCTAATATACCCAACTTTTTAAAAATATAACAACCTGATTCATGTCTGCTTCATCATCTGAAAAAATGTCTCCGGAGGAATTACGCGCAACCATTGGTTTGGCCGGTGTGTATGGCTTGCGCATGTTTGGACTGTTTATCATTTTGCCGGTATTTGCTTTTTATGCTGAGGATTTGCCTGGTGGAGACAATTATACGTTAGTCGGAATTGCACTAGGAGCATACGGCTTAACGCAAGCTGTGCTGCAAATTCCCTTTGGTTGGCTGTCTGATCGCATTGGACGTAAGCCTGTTATATATCTTGGGTTAATTCTATTTGCTATTGGTAGCTTGGTCGCAGCTATCGCAGTTGATATATATTGGGTAATAGCGGGGCGTATTATTCAGGGTGCCGGGGCAATATCGGCCGCCGTAATGGCTCTTGCGGCGGATCTTACGCGCGAAGAGCATCGTACTAAAGCGATGGCTACGATCGGTATGACCATTGGTACAGTTTTTGCCATTTCCCTGATTGCTGCTCCGATTTTGAATCATTGGATAGGTGTACCTGGAATTTTTGCCATGACCGGTATACTGGCGTTACTTGCAATGCTTGTGGTAAAAAAAATCATTCCTGATCCGCATATCAGCAGATTTCACTCCGATACCGAAGTATCACCTACGAGCTTTGCAAGTGTATTGCAGAATACACAGTTGTTGCGTTTAAATTACGGTATTTTTGCGTTACATGCCACATTGATGGCGCTCTGGCTTGTTGTGCCGCTGACTTTGCGGCAAGCCGGAATGGCGGCGGGTGATCATTGGCAGATTTATTTGCCTGTTTTATTGCTATCGATTGTTTTCATTATCCCCGCAATTATTTACTCCGAGAAGAAAGCCAAGTTAAAGCATGTGTTTGTTGCAGCAATTGCTATTTTGCTAATGGGGCAGATATTGTTGGCTATGACATTTGATTCACTATGGGGTACAGCTGTTGCCTTATTGGTTTTTTTTACGGCATTTAACTTATTGGAAGCCAGCCTACCTTCATTAATTTCCAAGATCGCACCCGTGGGCGCAAAGGGAACGGCGATCGGAGTTTACAGTAGTACCCAGTTTCTGGGTGCTTTTGCTGGTGCGGCGGCGGGTGGTTATTTATTCGGCGCGTATGGAAGTTACGCGTTATATACGTTCTGTGGATCATTGCTGGTGGTGTGGCTGATATTGGCTGCGACGATGAAAGCGCCTGCTGCCGTGCGGTCCAGGATGTATCCTGTGGATGAAATGGATATTGATCAATCACGAGAACTGTCGCGTCGGCTCGCAGCAATACCCGGTGTCTATGAAGCGTTAGTTATTGTTAATGAAAGAGTGGCCTATCTGAAAGTAGACATGAAAGGCTTTGATGAAGAAAAGGTAATTCAATTGCTTGGGGAGAAAACATAAATGGCTTCAGTCAATAAAGTTATACTCATTGGTAATTTGGGTAAAGATCCGGAAACTCGCTATATGTCAAATGGGGATGCGGTTACTAATATTACATTGGCTACCACAGACACTTGGAAAGACAAGAATGGTGAGAAGCAGGAAAAAACCGAATGGCATCGTGTAACTTTTTATCGCAAGCTCGCCGAAATTGCTGGAGAATACTTAAAGAAAGGCCGCTCTGTTTATATTGAAGGAAGATTAGAAACCAGAAAATGGACTGATAAGAATGGTGTGGAGCGCTATACGACTGATATTATCGCCAGCGATATGAAAATGTTGGGTAGTCGACCAGGAAGCGATAGTTTTGAATCAACTTCTGATCAAGAAGAAGGCAATTCGGTTCCTGGTCGATCTTCTTCAGCTAAAAGTTCAAGTGGATTTGATGATATGGATGATGATATTCCATTTTAATCGAATGATTGAATATGCTCGGTCGTTTCAGGTTTAATTCTTCATTTCAGAGTGTGCGAGCCGATTGAAAGTCGATGCTTGAGGTGCGTACTTAAACTTTGTTGTTTGCAATTAGGAGCTTGTTTTAATCTGTTAACGTTTATCAGGCAAGCGGGACACTCCATTCTGAAGTTCGATAGGAGCTATATTGGTTTGACGACTAGGAGGCAATGAGAATTCGATACTGGCGATATTGCCGCCAATCTCCCTGGCCATATTTCTAAATTCGAGCGCTAGCATACATTTGGGAACAATAAATGTCTGCTTAAATCCAGATTTAAAATGAACAAGAATTTTCATGGCTTCTTCCAGGTAAGTTTTATTTATTAAAGGGTTAGTGAGTTAATTAACAGCAATGATGCTGTTTCAACGACTTAAAAAAAACAAACTTTAGCCTGGAGTTATGATTCTTTTATGCCCCTATTGATTGGGATGCGATTGATACAATTTGTACCGATGGTATCTCGGCGTATGATCATTTCAGATTGAAGCTTGTTATGAAGCTGCGATCGATATAGTTTTTCCAAAGCCAAACCCACTTTCCATGTGCAAAGAAAGCCCCCCGAGAAGCAACGGCATGGCGCCCTCCTGTGGTTAATAAGCTCAAGAAGTATCGCTGCGGTTTGTAAGGCTGAAGAGAGCCATGTCCCACTAATTGCGTCGAAATATTTTTGGCTAGAAATGGTCCCTGACGAACTGCATAGACACCGGCTTTAGGTAAGGGCATCGGTGTAAATGCAGCGCAATCGCCTGTTGCAAAAATATCTGGGTGTGAAATGCTGCGAAGATATTTATCAACCTGAATAAAGCCATTGTCATCGCATGCCAACCCGCTTCTTCCCAGCCAAGGCTGCGCGTTTGCATGGATGGCCCAAGCAAGGAAATCATAGTCATATCGTGTGTGGTCATTGAGCACTAACTGATGTTCAAGTGCAGAAACCACATATTTCCCCTGGATAAGCTGGATTCCGAGCGTTTGTAAATGCCGATGAAAGAAATTCTGTACTTTCTTGTTGTGTGAATTCAGGATGTGTGAGTCAGCGCAAATCAAGGTGAATTCGGCGCGAATAGAAGTTGTATTTGCCAATCTATAGTGCAAAGCGAGTAATATTTCTATCCCGGCGGCACCTCCACCAACAACGACAATGCGCTGCAGATGACTTGATCGTTGCTGCGTTGTAAGCCAATGCTGCCACTGTTGCAGAAATTGTTTGATGGGTTTTACCGGGGAACCATAGATAATTGCACCGGGAATACTGTGTAGCGCAGGTTGCGAGCCTACATTGATCGACAAAACATCATAACGTAACGAGAGATTATCTTGGCAATCGATTTGTTTTTTTGATGAATCCATATGCGTAACTTTGCAATGGATAAATTTTATACCAACCCATTGGCAGAGTTTTCGCAAATCGATATGACAATCCTCATGTGTATGATGTCCGGCAATGAGTCCGGGTAACATGCCAGAATAGGGTGTCAACGTATCGCTACTGATAAGTGTTATGCGAGTATCGGTAAGTGGCTTTACAGCTAGTCGTTTAATTGCAATGATATGACTATGGCCACCGCCGATTAGCAGTAAGTCTTTGTTGCTTTGTGTTAAGCCTATCATTATTAACTTTCTTGTGTTGCGTTCTTATTAGAAAAATGTGATAGTTCTCACCGCAACATTATAAGTTAATACAAAATGTGATAGGCAAAATTACAAGTATGTTGCTTGACTTCGAAGGGAAGTCTAGTATTGCATTGAAATTGAAAGAGTATTTAATTCAGCATGAATGCCTAGAAGCAGCATAACGATTTATTTAATATTTTGGGGGATTAGTAATGAATTTTATCAAAACGAGTACATTAACATCTTGTCTTGTTCTTTTTTTGTTTGCAGTGCTATTAATAGGTTGTAAGCCGATGGACGAAAAAGAACCAATACCAGCTAAAGAAGATAAGGCAGCAGCAGAAGCGACAGCACTTGAGCCTGAGCCTGAGCCTGAGGCGCTTGTACCCACTGAACCAGCCATGATTGAAGATGTGCAAAGTTTGCAAACCTTGGATTCGGCAGAAAGTAATATCGATACTATAAATACCGACGTTGAAGCTAACGAAGCCCCGGAGCCTGTTATTGATGATGGTGATGATATCGTAAAACCTGATGCCGCAATGATACGTGATATTCAGCAGGCACTTGTAGATGCTGGATTTAATCCCGGTCCAGTTGATGGAAAGAGCGGCGGTAAAACTGTAGCGGCGATTGAAGCATTCCAGAAAGAAAATGGCATTCCATCTGGAAAGATAGATAAACGAACATTACGTGCGCTAGGCGTTGAGTTCTAAGAGACGGTGATTTTTTATTTAAAAAACACCAAGAGCTTAAAGCTCTTGGTGTTTTTTGTTGAAGTATATCAATAATTAATCAATGAGTTGAGAATATTTGCTATAGTAAGCGATCATGTTTTATAGTTAAAAACTGACTTTCAGGGTACTTTCAGATTAAAATATAGAGGGATAGCGATTGAGGCTAAGGGAATTTATGTTTTGAGGGTTTTTATCAGACATTTCAAATTTTCTTATTATATATTAGTGCGTTTAATGGATCATTGAAAACGCTCTCAGGTAGTGGATACAAGGGAAAATGAGCGAAAAGCGCAGCTGATGCTTAATATGCTGGCATCGTGAGCTTGCTTTCTAACTGTAGCGCAGTGCAGAGAGCTTGGGATGGTTTGCTAATGGATATGAAAGATGGGCTGATTATCAATTTGGTTTCATACTTAATTGTAGGTTAGATTGTTAATAATTTGTTTTTTTAAGTACTTTTGGAGGTTAATTCATGGGTGTTCCCTTACGTCAACAGATTGCGGTAGGTGCGTACTTGATCAAGCAGAAATTAAAAGGAGTGAAAAAATATCCTTTGGTACTGATGTTGGAGCCTTTGTTTCGATGTAATCTGGCTTGTGCTGGCTGTGGAAAAATTGCACACCCCGAAGATGTGCTTGATCAAAGACTTTCCTATGAAGAATGCATGCAAGCTGTGGATGAGTGCGGTGCTCCAATGGTATCAATTCCAGGTGGCGAACCATTGCTTCATAAAGAGATGCCGCAAATTGTGGCAGGCATTATTAAGCGTAAGAAATATGTTTATCTATGTACCAATGCATTGTTGTTAAAAAAACGTATTGACGATTATACGCCATCACCCTATTTGACTTTTTCGATTCATCTGGATGGCATGCAAGAACGCCATGACGCTTCAGTTTGTCAGGAGGGAGTTTTTGATCGTGCAGTTGAGGCGATTAAGCTGGCGTTAAATAGAGGGTTTAGGGTCACGGTAAACTGCACGCTGTTTCAAGGCGAGACACCGGAAGATGTGGCTGAGTTTCTGGATTACGCCATGGAGCTGGGCGTCGAGGCTGCAACGATTGCTCCCGGATTTAGTTACGAGAAAGCACCGCAGCAGGATGTTTTTATCAAAAGCCAGGATACAAAGATATTATTCCGCGGTATCTTCGAGTTGGGTAAGAAGCTAAAACGCAAATGGCGTCTGAACCACTCAGCATTGTATTTGGATTATCTGGCTGGTAATCAGGATTACGAATGCACACCTTGGGGTAATCCGACACGTAATGTATTTGGATGGCAGAAGCCTTGCTACCTGTTGTCGGATGAAGGCTATGCAAAAACCTTTAAGGAGCTTCTTGATGATACGCCCTGGGAAAAGTATGGGACGGCTAATAATCCGAAATGTGCGCAATGCATGGCGCACTGTGGATATGAAGCGACAGCTGTAGAAGATACCCTGCACCATCCCTGGAAGGCGCTGATTGCATCATTAAAGGGGCCCAAAACATCAGGGCCTATGGTTGCCGAGCCAACACCAAAATGGGCAGCAGGAGAAAACAAAACGTCTAAAAAGCTCTCCGATATACCCGTAACATTTGTTAATAAGTAGATAGAGGTTGTATTAATTCTACATTTTAAAATTCAGCGTAAGCAAGAATGTTAGTGGAGTTAGTACTCTATCTGTCTATTTTTGGCACTTTTTGCTGGTGGATGTTGGCATTATTTCCATGGCGTCCTTGGAGTACTTGCGAGAAAATCGAAGCACTAGCACACGAAAAAGTTATTTCCAGCGAAACGCTGAGTGATATCACTGTTTTAATTCCGGCGCGTAATGAAGGTCCTTATATCGGGCATACATTGCGCGGAGTTAGAGCGCAAGGTGAGAATGTGCATGTCATTGTGATCGATGATCAGTCTGTCGATGATACAGCAGAGCAGGCTAGGCAATGCGGAGCACAAGTGCTATCGGGTACTGCGCCGCCAGCAGGTTGGAGTGGTAAATTGTGGGCGCTAGAACAAGGATTACGAGAAATTAAAACGCATTATACATTGTTGCTGGATGCTGATATTGAACTCACTCCAGGAATTATTTTTGAGTTACGGCAAAAAGCGTGTAATGAGAATCTGGCACTGGTATCGCTTATGGCTAAGCCACCTATGGATAATTTTGTAGAGTGCTTACTGATGCCAGCATTTATTTTCTTCTTCAAACTGTTATATCCATTTGGGCTAGCAAATAAGCTGGGATCACGCGTTGCCGCCGCCGCAGGCGGATGTATTTTGGTAAAAACACAAGCATTGCGTTCCACGGGTGCTTTTGCCAATTTGCATGATGCATTGATTGATGATTGTACTTTGGCGGCGCATATTAAGTGTGCTGGGTTACGTACTTTTATAGGGCTTAGTCATGGAGCGCGTAGTCATCGCGGCTATCATAAACTAAAACCAATCTGGGAAATGGTCGCGCGCACTGCATATACGCAATTAAAATATTCGCCCATTTTGCTGATTATCTGTACATTGATCATGATTTCCATGTTTTTGGTAGCACCTTTTGCTTTTATGTTCTCGTCTCACTTGGAAATTTATCTAGTGAGTATTCTGGCATGGGCTGCTATGTTTTTTACTTATTTACCTACTTTAATTTATTATCAGCGTTCCCCGCTTTGGGGGATTACCTTGCCGATCATTGGTATTTTGTATCTTGCCATGACTTGGACATCAGCATTGCGGTATTGGCGGGGGGAACGCGCTTTGTGGAAAGATCGTCGCTATGAAAGTAAAACAAATACTTAAATTGATAGGGTGGTATCTGATTTTAGTGGTGCTGCTACCAATTCCTACAGCATTGAGTTCATCCAATTCAGAAATAAGTAGTCCGGAACAGGTGGTTGCGCATTTACAATTATCTCTACTCGATGTTATGCGAGAAGGCGAAAAATTGAGTTACGACGAACGCTTCAAATACTTGCAGCCTGTCATTGATCAAACTCATGATATTGATCTGATTATTAAGACAATATTGGGCGCGACTTATTGGTCACAGCTGGATAATGCACAACAGGATCTAATTGTTGAAACTTTTCGTCAATTGAGTATAGCAACGTATACGGGGCGTTTTGTTCAGCATGAGGGTGAACAATTTCAGATTATCGAGCAACGTACCCTGCCGCGAGATCAAGTGTTGGTGCGCAGTCAATTAACCAAATCGGATGGCGGTACGGTAAATTTTGATTATGTGTTGCATCAAGTTGCAGGAGATTGGCGTATCGTTAACATCCTGTTTGACGGTGTGAGTGATCTAGCAATAAAACGTGGTGAATATCGAGCCATTCTGCAACGGGATGGCTTTCAGGCGTTGATCGAAATGCTTAAGGAAAAGATTGCGTTGACGCGACAGGATCCATAATGACTTTTATCTCTTTCTTCCAAGGTATTGATAATAAGTGACTAGTTCATTGAGTTCAAGTTATCGTTTTTTTGCTCGCTGGGCAGACATATCATATCGCTACGCTATCTGGATTATTCTGCTCATACTAGTAGTAGTTGCACTGGGCGCTTTTTATATAGTTAACAATCTTGGTGTTCATACGGATACAACCGATATGCTTTCCGAAGATGTTCCTTTTCGCGCAAATCATATCCGGTATCTACAATCATTTCCTCAATACGAAGATACGCTGTTGCTGGTATTGGATGCTCCCACACCTGAGCAAGCGCATATAGCAGCAAAACGTTTTACTCGTTATTTGCAAGATGATGTTACACAATTTCCTAGTACTTATTATTTAACGGGTGAACCCTTCTTTGAACAGAATGGTTTGTTCTACAAGGATTTGTCTGAGTTAGGCCGAATTACTGATTATTTGGCTGCGGCACAGCCACTGGTAGCACGTTTGGCTGATAATCCCAATTTATTCACTTTTTCTTCGGTTCTGACAGATGCCGTTGAAGAATTACGCGAGGGGCGCAAATTAGAGTTGGAGCCAGTATTCAGTGGCATCAGTGCAACATTGGATGCGCGGCTTGCGGGTAAATCTCGCGCGCTATCATGGCAGGCGTTATTAGGGGGCGAAGAACAAAAAGACACCTACCAGGAATTGATTATCGTACAGCCAAAGCTCGACTATTCCCAAATTTTTGCTGCTGAAGGGCCTATTAAAGCGATTCGCACTACGGCACAGGGTATGGGATTTGCTCCAGATACAACTGAAAAATTACGCATTACAGGAGAGGTGGCGCTGGCTCATGATGAACTCAATAGTGCAATGCACGGTGCTCAAGATGCTGGGTTATTGGCACTCATCATGGTTGCTGTGGTGCTGTTAATTGCATTCCGCTCAGCAGGTGCAATATTCACCATCATAGTGAGTTTGCTGCTCGGTTTATTGCTGACAGCCGCTTTTGCAACCGTTGCCGTCGGTCATCTAAACCTGATTTCCATTGCATTCGCAGTATTATATATAGGTCTGGGGGTTGATTTTGCGATTCATTTCCTGCTCAGACTTGAGGAAATCAGAAAGCCTGATCAGACTGTTCCCGAAGCAGTATATAAAACGGGTGGTGATATGGGGCAATCGCTGCTTATCTGCGCGCTGACCACTGCGATCGGTTTTTATGCCTTTATGCCAACGACCTATCGAGGTGTTGCGGAGCTGGGTTTAATCTCAGGAACGGGTATGCTCATAAGTTTCCTGATTACGATGACGATGATACCCGCCTTGCAAAGGTTTTTCCCGATTCAGATCAAAAAATCATCGCTTTCAGTTCGATCAATTAATAAAATTCTGGATTTGCCAAGGCGTTCGCGAAAACTTGTGTATAGCGTTACCATCATTGCTGTCCTAGCTTCTGCCTTAGCGTTGCCACATATCAAGTTCGATTACAATTTATTGAATCTGAATAATCCGCACGCAGAATCAGTTCAAACCTTCCAGGAGTTGCTGGGGGATGCGGAAGATTCACCTTGGCATATCAATGTATTAGTGGATGATGTTCAACAAATAAGACAAATAGCGCAGCAACTGAGGGCCTTGTCCGAAGTTAAAAGAGTTATCAGTATATTGGATCTGGTTCCGGAGGAACAAGAAGAGAAAAGTCTTTTGATCGAGGAAATGGCAATGATTCTAGGGCCTATTTCTTTTTCCTCTACAGCATTCTTGATTCCGAGTCCTCATACGGTTTCGGAGCAGAGAATGGCATTGGATCAATTAAGAACTTCGTTAAATCAGTTTGTTGCGGAGCAACCAGAACATGCAAACGTAGTTTCTGCTCGTGCGTTAGAGGGTTCGCTTGATAATCTGATAGCGAAGCTGGATAAACCTGTGTTGGAAAATGGGGAAGCGAAAGAACAATTATTGCTTACGGTTAATAATGATTTGCTGAGTTTATTGCCAGGCTCTATCAATCGTCTGCAGTTGGCTTTGGAGGCACAACCATTTGAACAAGAGGCATTGCCGGCATCGGTGACTGAGCTTTGGTATGGTAATGATGATGTGTATCGAATTGCGGTTTATCCGTCTGAAAATATTAATGACAATGATGCCTTGCGTAGATTTGTGCGCGCTGTACAAAAAATCACGCCAAATGCAACTGGTGTTCCTGTAATTAGCCTGGAAGCTGGGGAAGCCGTAGTAGATGCATTTTTTCATGCATTCTCGCTTGCACTGATCGGAGTCATATTGACGACTTGGACTATGCTTCGAAGCGCTACTTCTACCTTGTTGGTATTAATTCCATTATTGCTTGCGGCGTTATTGACCGGAGCTGGCACAGTATTCATGGGGCTGTCGTTTAACTTTGCCAATATTATTGCGTTGCCGTTATTGCTGGGAATTGGTATCGACAGTAGCTTGCATATGGTATACAGAAGTCGGAATACCGGTGCGGACTATGAAAATCTACTGCATACCAGCACAGCACGTGCCATTTTCTTCAGTGCGTTAACAACCCTGGCAGGATTTGGTAGTCTTATATTTTCTATTCACCAAGGAACATCCAGCATGGGGCAGCTGTTAACCATCGGATTGCTATTGACTTTGGTGTGTGTTCTGATTGTTTTGCCGATTTTGCTGCAATCAGCCAGTGACAAGAAAGAAATTACTGCTTAGCAGGCTGTTGAAAAATTACCTGCATTGCCGTTGCGGTGTTAAAAAGATGCAAATGTCATTATGCATAAACTGTGCTTTTCACCTCTTTCGTCTTGTGTCAGCTGCTTAGAAAACGTTTTTCATTGGCCTGTTAAATCTTTATTCTGGTTTCACCAAATTACTTCGTGTTAAAGCTGCGGCGAAGAAACCATCCGTTTGATGTGGTTTGGGAAATAATTGTAAAAATTCACCAGTATCCAGTGGTATCTTTTGATGAGACAACAGTTCGGAGCAATTCAACAAGCTAAACTGAGGATGCGCGGTCAGAAATTCGTTAATGACAATTTGATTTTCTTCTGGTAAAAAGCTGCATGTTGCATACACCAATCGCCCGCCCGGCTTTAGCAAACTGGCGGCTGCCGCAAGAATAGCGGCTTGTTTGGTTTTGAGTTCATCGATGCTTTGTGACGATTGGCGCCATTTTAAATCGGGATTGCGACGCAAAGTTCCGAGTCCGCTGCAAGGGGCATCGACCAATACGCGATCAATTTTTCCAGCCAGTCGTTTGATCTTTATGTCATTCTCATTGGTGATTCGTTGTATATGTAAATTAGATAAACCTGAGCGTTTAAAACGTGGTTTCAAATTGTTTAGTCTTTTTTCAGAAACATCGAATGCATAAATGCGCCCTTTTGAATTCATTAAAGCACCCAGCAGCAATGATTTGCCACCTGCACCCGCGCAAAAGTCGACAACCATTTCGCCGCGCTTGGGTGCCAGCAAATAACCAAGTAATTGACTTCCTTCATCTTGTACTTCTATTTTTCCCGATAAAAAAAGCGCATGACGATTGATCGCAGGTTTTCCAGCAAGCCTGATGCCGCAAGGAGAGTAAGGTGTCGCCTGAGCATCAATACCTTCCTGCTCGAGTGATTCCAGCACTTCGCTGCGTTTGGCGAGGATTGTGTTAACGCGGAGATCCAGCGGCGCGGATTTTTGCAGCGAGAGTCCTAAATCAAGAATATCTGTATCCGACATAAAATGTTGTAATTTCTCTACCAGCCATACGGGGAATTCAGCCTGAGTCGCTAATGGAAATACATCCGGTTTGATCGCTTTGATTTCTGACAACCATTTCATTTCAGTTTCGCTGATCAGCGATGCCAATTCGCGTAAATTCATTCCTTGAAGTTTAACCAAATACGCTAATGCTAATGCGCGTGGTGTTACAATTTTCACCAAGCTTTCAAGAAAAAAACGGTGTCGCAGGATGCCGAAAACTGTTTCTGCAATGAATGCACGATCCTGTGCCCCTAACAAAGGATTGTCCTGGAAGAAACGCCGCAAAATCCCATCAGCCGGGTATTCCAGAGGAAGTACAGTACGTATGGCAACAATAACTGCGTCCAGTTGAGAAGGCGTAAAATGCATTGATTTCCTGATGTGTAGTTGTAGCTGAACGATCGAATTATTGATCAGCTTTGTAACTGATATTAATTCCGGTGACTATTTTATCGATTTCACGGCCATTCTCTTCTGTCGAAACAATGCGAACAGGCAGCATATGATTGTTTAGCGCAAGCCATACGATTCTTTTAAGCTTGGAGTTTTTATCCTCTTGCCGGGTCAATACAATGGTTTTCATCTTTCCAATCGGAGTTTTGAGTGTTTCTTTGGTGATGGCATAGCGCGACAACACCAAACTATGTCCGTTTGTTATGTGACGTTCTACCTGGTGCTTAGGTAAGGGAGTAAACATAAAATTATAAGATAAACTTAGCCGATCTAAAGTATCTTTGGGTAATTTTTCTTGTACTTCCCGCTTCTCATGGCTCAAAGTAATCGTGTGATTATTCCAATCAAATATAGCCAAGCTAGGTGCTTTTTTCCCACGTTTTTCATAAGCACGAGTAGGTTTTAACCCGCCTTCCGTAATTATCCCTTCGCTATGTCGCATGATCCTATTGGGTTCTAAAAGTTTGAAAATTCCAGTGGCTTGCGCTTCGCTATTAATACTATAACTATTGCCTTCGTCAGTATGTTTGATTTCCATCACCTCATTGATTTCTCCTTCACCGATATCTGTCGTCACGGCATAATTGATTTCAATGCGAGAGGGTATATCCGTTGCATAAACAGAAACTGAAAAACTTAATATTCCTATTAGAAGAACTGCAGGTATAAATTTCATTCGGATAATCCTGGTGAATAAAGCGTAATTTCACAGAAGCTGGAGTCCAGTACTTCAACATGATTCTCAATTAATTTGATCCGATCTTCCATAAACCAGCGCACGGCTCGGGGGTAGATATGGTGTTCCTGCTGTAGAACCCGCGTGGCTAATGTTTCTTCGGTATCCCAGGGTAATACAGGAATAGCTGCTTGAATTATAATAGGGCCATGATCCAGTTGCGGGGTGACGAAGTGTACCGTGCAACCATGGATTCTAATGCCTTCTTGCAGTGCGCGCGCATGCGTTCCTAAACCCGGGAATGCGGGTAGCAATGAAGGATGGATGTTCACTAATCGGCCTTGAAAATGTTGCACAAAGCGATCACTCAGTATACGCATGAAGCCAGCCAGTGCAACCAGTTTTGGCTGATGCGAGTCAATACATTTTGCCAGTGCAGTATCAAATGTTTGCCGGTCGGCATAGGAGCGGTGATCAATCACGTTCGTGTTAACACCATATTTTTTGGCGGTTTCTAAACCCAATGCATCGGGATTGCTACTGATGACTGTAATGCGATCGATTTGCGCCCTTGCTTCCAGCAGTGATTGCATATTACTGCCGCGGCCGGAGATCAGGATAACCAGTGATTCCATATGTTCTAATGGCGAGACTTTAAACAATAACAGTGGCTGTTTGATTAGATGCGCGTGACTTGATTTCACCAATTTGCCACACTGTTTCACCTTCAGCACGCAGACTCTGGGTTGCACTATCAACATCACCGGGAGCAACCACAATTACCATGCCTATTCCGCAATTGAACACCCGTGCCATTTCGGATTCTGCAACATTACCTTGCTGTTGCAGCCAGTGAAATAGCGGTGGCATTTCCCAAGAATTTTTGTGTAATACGGCCATGAATTGATCAGGTAAAATACGCGGTATATTTTCAATCAATCCGCCGCCGGTAATGTGTGCCAGCCCTTTAACAGGTAATTGCTGGATCAGCTTCAATATGGGTTGTACATAAATGTGCGTTGGTGCCATGATAATGTCAGCAATGGTTTTTCCATCCAAGTCAGTGGATAGGTCAATGCGATTTTTATCAATAATCTTACGAATCAACGAATATCCGTTGGAATGTGCGCCACTAGAGGCAAGCCCAAGCACGATGTCACCAGTTTGGATCGTAGTTCCACTAATAATTTGGTCTTTCTCAACAATTCCGACGGCAAATCCAGCCAAATCATACTCATCATTTGGATACATTCCGGGCATTTCTGCCGTTTCACCGCCGATTAATGAGCAACCGGCCAATTCACAGCCTTTGGCAATACCGGCAACAACTGCAGTCGCTGTTTCTACGTTCAATTTGCCGCAGGCAAAATAATCGAGGAAAAATAACGGCTCGGCACCTTGCACCAGAATATCGTTTACGCTCATCGCGACCAGATCGATACCTATTGTGTCGTGTCGGCCAAGCTGGAAAGCCAGTTTAAGTTTGGTGCCTACACCATCTGTGCCTGAAACTAAAACAGGGCTATGATATTTCTTGGAAATTTCAAACAATGCACCAAAGCCGCCAATTCCGGTGATTACTTCAGGACGTAACGTGCGTTTGGCAAACGGTTTGATATTTGCAACCAGCTGATCGCCTGCATCGATATCTACACCAGCGTCACGATAGGATAATTGTTGTGTATCAGGATGATCAGAATTAGAGGAAATCAAGTTAGGTTCTCGCGTAGTTGCCGAATAAAGGCTGCTCAAAGATGTAATTTTAACGCAAATGAAACATGTGCATGAGACGGATACAAAAAATCATCCGAATATTGACTCAGATATTGCTCGCTTAGCGTGACTTCGTCGTGAGTGTAGTGTCGCATCTGAAATGCAGCTAAATGGTTTGACGGTTGTCTGTTTTCGCCTTTGCAGTATGTCATTTAGCGATTGCTCAGAGAATGCGCCCCATAAAATACCTAAGTCCGACATCTCATGTATGAGATCAACTGGATAGCACATTATTACTTCGGTTCGCGGTGCATGCTGGTGTTAACAATGCTTCTGCCACAAAGACTCACGCAACATGATAAAAAAGTCTGTCGAATAACAAAAGCTTGCTCAATTTTTCTGCGTCAGTTCAGTAACTATGTTGTATATATATGACACAACGAATTGTAATGTAAATTAACCTCTGTTTTAATTTTTCAATACCATTTAATTACAGTATATTGTAATTAAATTTAGTATTTGGTTGCTTAAGAAATAGGTCGTTAATCTTTAGTGCAGGTAGTTTATTAATAGGGTGATTGCGCAATGTTAAAAAGAGTCGTTGGCCTAATTCTTCTATTGACTGCAATCAATGGATTCTCACAGCAAACATTTAAGCCTGATAGCATCAGCAACGAGTTGATTATGGATTCTGATTCCATAATTGATTCTTCTGTCGTACATACTTCCGAATCTAAATTCTTAGAACAACCAAAAACAGCATTTGTGTTATTGGATACAGCTATACCACCAGCAACTACGATGCGGTTATCGTGGCAGCCTAATCAATCTTCAGATGGTCTTTCCACTCCAACCCCCATTTTTGTCGTCAACGGTGCTCAGGAAGGACCTGTGCTGTGCTTGACAGCTGCGATTCATGGCGACGAGCTAAATGGTATTGAAATTGTAAGGCGCGTACTTTATGGCACTGATCCTAAACTATTGTCCGGAACGATCATTGGTGTGCCGATTGTGAATCTGCAAGGATTCCAGCGTTCTTCTCGTTATCTGACGGACCGCCGCGACCTCAATCGTTTTTTTCCGGGGAATCCTCACGGCAGCTCTGCTGCACGGATTGCCTATTCATTCTTTAAAGAAATCATCAGTCATTGTAACTTTCTCGTTGATTTGCATACGGGTTCAGCGCATCGAACCAATCTACCGCAGGTTAGAGCTAATCTACTGCAACCGGGCGTAGCTGAATTTGCTCAGTCTTTTGGTATCTCTGTCATTCTTCATAGTGAAGGCTCAGTAGGGATGCTGCGCCATGCTGCAGTCGATATTGGGATTCCTTCGGTGACTTTAGAAGCAGGAAAATCCATGACATTGCAAGAACCGGCCGTTCGATACGGTGTTAAAAGTATTCAAACTCTATTGGATAGGATGAATATGTTAGAAACGGCTCAGCCATTAGAAACTCCGGATTCAATTTACTATCATTCAGCGTGGGTGCGTGTAAATCATGGCGGTATTCTGCTTGGCAATGTTAATTTGGGAGATAAGATTAACAAAAACGATATCCTGGGTATCGTCACAGACCCCATTACGAATATGCGCAGTGAAATAATCTCACCTTATAACGGTCGGATTATTGGTATGGCGATTGACCAAGTGGTTATGCCAGGTTTTGCAGGCTTTCATATCGGTATCCAGGAATCCGAAGAAAGAACCGCCAGAATAATTAATATCCCGGCTAAGAAACAGATTGTTCAGCATTTATCTACGGTACCGGAATCAGAATAAATTTAGATTGAAATTGCTTATTTTCTGCCAATCGTGACAAATAAACTAAAACTTTTCTAAGATAGATATACACTGGTATACACCCCAAAAAAACAAAATTAGAGATGTTAAGGCAAGTAATTGAACAATTATGAGACCTTTTCTGTTTAAGCTCCAACTCCCTATTTCTTCAAAATCTAGTTTATTTTGGAAAAAATCAGATATCTGATTCGCTGCATGTATGGTTGCTTGACTTGCCACAGCAAATAGCGGTACATATATAAATGCAGCTAAAGTAGCGCCGATAAGAAATTTCCATAAAGGTGAAACAAGTTCAGAAATAGGATTTCCTGTTGCCGCAATAGCTCCCATAAATGCAGCTAGCAAAGCGATTCCCGCGCCATTGCCTAATACTAAGAACTTAAATACGTGATTTGTGTATTCTATTTCTTCCTTTATTCTTCGTTCCATGACGATAAACAACAATTCCTTAAAGGCGCTTTTCTGATCATTATCGAATTCTTTGAATTTTGTCATTTTTAACCAACCCTAGGTTCGCAGAACATCAGCTAAGTTGTGCGTTGCATAAATACATTTTTTTACGATAGCTTATAACAATCAATTTTGTACACTGCTAGAATCATATCCACTATTAATGGAATGTACTAATTTAAATAAACCATAGGGATCAGAGCTTGTTTTTTATTTTACATCGAAGACCAAATTAGAGGCATTTAATAGTCAACTGCTTAACTTCTATTTCTGGGAGTACTGAGAAAACATGCGCAGCTTAGCGAAAATTGGATTGATAATGAAGTGTTGCCATTGAACAGAAGAATTCTGTATGTTTGTTAATCATAATTTTGTCGTGTCAAATATCACTGCGCCGATTGAGTTTATAATCCCTTTACATCAGATCTCACCGTAAAAACTTGTTATTTTGGTGGGCACAATAACCTATCATGTTGTGTTTTTAGCAGCAAAGATAAGTAGATGAATGGTATGATCTGAGCTAATTTTTGTTGCAGTGATACCGCCATGGGGCGGTATTCCTTTTTTCTTTCAGGGAACCCGTAGACACTAACTTCCAGTTTGTCTGGCAGTTTTTAATGCAGAGGTCATTCATGTCTTTCAGTATAGCCAACCTGTTATCACAACATCGTACCGATAAATTCGATTTGCATGATCGGTATTTGAATGCTCAGCTAGTCAGGGTTCTGAAAACGATTGGCTATGACCGCAATTATGAACGCGCAGTGGGGCAATATCTGTATGACGAACACGGTAATGAATACCTCGATTTGTTGAGCGGTTTTGGCGTGTATGCATTTGGTCGCAACCATCCGACCATTGTCAATGCATTAAAAGAAGTATTGGCGCTTGATATGCCCGATCTAGTGCAAATGGATGTGTCGATTCTGAGTGGCTTGTTGGCCAAGGAGATTCTGGCCACGACGCCAGATAATCTAGAGCGGGTGTTTTTTTGTAATTCAGGTACGGAGGCGGTTGAAGGAGCGATAAAGTTTGCGCGTTACGTCACCAAGCGCAATCGGATTATTTGTTGTGATCATGCCTATCATGGGTTGACGATGGGGGCTTTGTCGCTGAATGGTGAGCAGATTTTTAAGGATGGCTTCGGTCCGTTGTTGCAGGATTGCGGCTCGGTTCCATTTAATGATCTCGTAGCATTGGAAAAGGCTCTAAGCAATCGCGATGTGGCCGCTTTTATTGTCGAGCCGATTCAGGGCAAGGGGGTAAATATCCCGGATGATAATTATCTGCCTGAAGTTGAACGCTTATGTAAAAAATATGGCACATTGTTTGTCGCCGACGAGATTCAAACCGGCCTTGGGCGTACCGGTAAGTTCTGGGCTATTGAACACTGGGGTGTGAAGCCTGATATGGTTTGCATGGCCAAGGCGTTATCCGGCGGTTTTGTGCCAGTCGGCGCAGTGGCCCTAACGCAGGAGATCATGGATAGCGTGTTTAACCGCATGGACCGGGCAGTCGTGCACGGATCTACATTTTCCAAGAACAACATGGCGATGGCGGCTGGTCTGGCAAGCTTGGAGGTGATCAAAACTGAGAAGCTGGTGGAAAATAGCGCAAGAATTGGTAATGATCTGATCGGAAAAATCAATGCGTTGACCGGTCAATATGAATTCCTGAAAGGAGCGCGTGGCAAAGGTTCGATGATTGCAATTGAATTCAAGTCACCGAATAGTTTTTCGTTGAAAGCCGCCTGGATGATGTTGGAAGCAGCCAATAAAGGACTATTCTGCCAAATGGTTACAATTCCATTGTTCAAGGAGCACAGAATCCTGACGCAAGTGGCTGGGCATGGTATGAATGTGATTAAACTATTGCCCCCTCTTACCCTGACGCAAAAAGATTGCGACCATATCATCAGTGCATTAACCAAGACTATTGCGGATACGCATCAAGTACCTGGCTCTATCTGGGAGCTAGGCAAAAATCTGGCCAGCCATGCGCTAAAAGCAAAAGCTGGTTAAACTTATACCGTATGAGCACTGAACATTCCGGAAGTCTGCTTTATCTCTGGTGGCTGTTATTAGCTTGCGTGACAGGCGGGTTGATTTATCTGCTCAGCCCAATCCTGACTCCTTTTCTATTGGCTGCGGTGATTGCATATATCTGTAATCCGATGATGAGGCACATGGCTGGCAGAAAAATACCGCGGACAGTGGGGGCGGTGCTGGTTATGTTGCTGTTGCTTGGTGTATTTGCCGCCTTGATTCTGGTTATGGTGCCTCTGTTTGAGAAAGAGGCAAACCGTTTGTTGGATAAAATGCCGGCTTATTTGGATATGTTGAAAAATCAGGTGATTCCTTGGCTGGAATCGAGGCTGGATATCAATCTGCAACCGGATATGAATGTATTAAGGGAAGCTGTTTCAGAGCACTGGAAAAGCGCCGGAGGTGTGGCCGCAAAGATATTGCCTTCTTTGACCAGCGGTGGAATGGCAGTTGTTGAGTTTCTGGTCAATTTACTATTGGTGCCGGTGGTGTTGTTTTATCTGTTACGTGACTGGGATATGTTGATCAAACTTGTCGATGAAGTGATTCCGCGTTATTGGCATGATCAGATTTCTCAGTTAGCACAGGAGACTGACCAGATTCTGGCGGAGTTTTTGCGCGGACAACTGTCTGTGATCTTATTAATGAGTATTTGTTATATTACGGGTCTTTGGTTGGCAGGGCTGGAATTTGCACTACCTATTGGCTTGGTGGCGGGTATCCTCGTGTTTGTGCCTTATTTGGGGATGATCGTAGGCTTAACGTTGGCGACTTTTGCCGCTATGATGCAATTTCAGGATTGGGAAGGTGTGATCATGGTGTGGGCTGTTTTTGGTATCGGTCAAATGCTTGAAGGTATGCTGATTACTCCTTGGTTGGTGGGAGATCGGATTGGGCTGCACCCGGTAATCGTTATTTTCGCGTTATTGGCATTCGGTCAACTATTTGGTTTCTTCGGTATCTTGCTGGCGCTGCCGGTCAGTGCAGTAATATTGGTGTGGCTACGCCATCTACGACAGCGCTATTTGGAAAGTGATCTGTATAATTCGTAGGAACTTTTAGACCGAATTACGACGATTAGGCAATTACCATGCAACAGATGTTGTTAGACATTAACCCTCTGCCATTACCTACGCTGGAAAATTTTCTGCCGGGGCGCAATGCAGAATTGATGCACACGCTGGCAAATATTCTGTCAGGGAAAGAAAAAGAGCGTTTTATTTATTTGTGGGGTAACCCTGGTTGTGGTAAGAGTCATTTGTTGCAGGCGATCGTCATGGCGTATACACAAAAAAACACAAAAGCGATGTATGGCTGTGCTAAAAATTATCACCGCTTTTGCGTTGACAATGCGGTAGATTGTTTCGTGATTGACGATATTGACTATCTGGACGCCGTAGGTCAGGCCGAATTATTTAGTCTGTATAATCGTCTGCGCGAAGAAGGGCATTCACTATTGCTGGTAAGTGGATCCACTGCACCGGTGTATTTGAATATGCGGCAGGATCTGGTTACCCGCCTGGGGTGGGGGCTGGTGTACCAGGTGCACGAATTAACGGAAGAAGAAAAGATATACGCGATGCAGGCGCATGCCACTGATTGCGGTTATACGTTGCCTCAAGAAATATGTCTTTATTTATTACGGCACGGCCGACGTGATTTACCGTCGTTGATGATGACATTGGATGCGCTGGATCGTTATTCCCTGGTCCATCAACGCTCAATAACTATACCTTTATTAAGAGAATTATTACAGGTGAATTCATGAACTTAGCATTGTTTGATCTGGATAACACGTTAATCGCGGGCGATAGTGATTTTCAGTGGGCACAATTTTTGATAGAAAAAAAAGCATTGGATCGTGAGTTGCACGAGTCCAAAAATATTGAATTTTATGAGCAATACAAAGCAGGAACATTAGATATTCATGAATTTCTGGATTTTCAGTTAAAACCCTTGGCACGGCATTCACGTGCCCAATTAGAAGTTTGGCGGAGTGAATTCATGTGCAAGAAAATTATGCCGCTGATTGCGCCGGGAACGCGGCAGTTAATCGAACAGCATATGCTGGATAATGATTTGTGCATCATCATTACTGCCACTAATAGTTTTGTTACAGCCCCGATTGCCCAGGCGCTCGGCATTAGTCATTTGATCGCGACTGAACCGGAAGAGAAAGATGGTGAGTTTACCGGCCGGGTGTCTGGAATACCATCATTCAGAGAAGGAAAAATTGAGCGATTGGAGAAATGGCTGGATTTGCATAATCTGACCTGGCTATCGTTTCTCCGCAGCTGGTTTTACAGTGATTCTCTAAATGACTTGCCCTTGCTTTGCAAAGTGACGCACCCGGTTGCTGTAGATCCGGACCCCACTCTGAGGAGCCATGCAGAAAGCAATGATTGGCCGATAATTAGTTTACGGTAGTAGATCCGTTGAGAACTATCTGCCTTGCATTAGCTGTTTCGAAAACATTTTTCAATGGCTTGTTAATCTTCCTGTCTTAATTGCGGAAACAAAATAACATCGCGAATACTCGGACTATCGGTCAATAGCATGACTAGGCGATCGATGCCAATACCTTCGCCGGCTGTGGGTGGTAAGCCATATTCCAGCGCACGGATATAGTCCGCATCATAATGCATTGCTTCACTATCACCAGCATCCTTGGCTTTGGCTTGCTCCTGAAAACGTGCTGCTTGATCTTCTGGATCGTTCAGTTCAGAGAACCCATTGGCGATTTCCCGTCCGGCGATATACAGTTCAAAACGGTCGGTGATGTCCGGGTTACTGTCGTTACGCCGTGCTAAAGGGGATACTTCTGCTGGGTAATCGACGATAAAGGTGGGTTCAAACAACAGATGCTCGGTGGTTTCATCGAACAGCGAAAGTTGCAAGCCACCGATGCCATCGTTGGGGTTCAAGTGAATATTCAATGCCTGCAATTTTTTGATCAAATAATTACGATCATTCAATTGCTCGGTCGTGTAGTCCGGATGAAATTTTTGAATGGCCTGGGTGATGGTCAGGCGCATGAACGGTTTGGATAAATCTATCGTCTTGCCTTGGTAGCTAATGTGAGTGGTGCCCAATACCTGCTTAGCCACATGCGCGAGCATTTGCTCGGTGAAGTCCATCAGATAAGTAAAATCCTGATAAGCTTCATAGAATTCCAGCATGGTAAATTCGGGATTATGCCGCGTGGAAATCCCTTCGTTTCTAAAATTTCTATTAATTTCAAATACTTTTTCCATGCCACCGACAACCAATCGTTTCAGGTAAAGCTCAGGAGCAATGCGCAAAAATAGTGCCATATCCAATGCGTTATGATGGGTGGAAAAGGGTCTTGCCGATGCGCCTCCTGGAATCGAGTGCATCATTGGCGTCTCAACCTCCAGATAATCGCGTTCAACAAAGAATTCACGAATGGCCTGGACTACTTTGGAACGAATGGAAAATACTTTGCGTGTTTCTTCGTTAGTGATCAAATCAAGGTAACGCTGACGATATTTTTGCTCTTGGTCGGCCAAGCCATGAAATTTTTCCGGCAATGGGCGCAAGGATTTTGTGAGCAATTGTAAATCAGTGACCCGAATTGAGAGTTCACCTGTTTTGGTTTTGAACAAAGTGCCTTGTGCACCCAGGATATCACCCAAGTCGTAATGTTTGAATGCTGCGTGCACGGGTTCTCCGGTGTGATCATTCGAGATATACAACTGAATGCGTCCGCTCATATCCTGTATGGTTGCAAAGCTGGCTTTACCCATTACGCGTTTTAGCACCATGCGGCCTGCTATTTTTACAATCGTCGGCTGTTCCTCTAGTTGTTCTTTAGAGAGCGCATTAAATTGTTTAAATAATTCTGAAGTTAAATGATCTCGCCTGAATGTATTAGGAAAAGCATTGTTAGTCTGGCGTATTTCAGTCAGTTTGGCGCGGCGTTCAGCAATAATTTGATTTTCATCATGGACAGCCGGTTGATTTTCTTGGGTCATATTAAGGTATTGTATAAAAAATGTACTTCAAGACAGGCTGCTGCTTGATAGGATTGTTTACTAAAACTGGTTTTGCTATATTATGCGATCGAGGTGGCGGTTTTTTTCAGAGATGTCTGGTTTTGTATTTCTCTTGTATTTCTTTATGAAGTGTACTCAGATGTGCGATTTATCACAGTATTTTGTTGTGATATGGCCTAAACTTTCAGCATTTCACGTTTCATAGTGTATGCGATATTAACTGATAAATAAGGTGTTTTCTAGTTTTTTGTAGGTTTGTTGTATGAATTTCCACAAAACCTTATCAGTATATTCATGAAAACTTAGCTACTAGAATCTGATAATGATCATATTAACTTTACGCTAGTCTATAGGCATAAATGTTTACTGAAACGATACAAAACATATTGTCTGTCGATCGTATTAAAGTTCTTTTGATCGATCCGCACCCGATTGTTTTATTTGGATTAAGTTCTATTCTCGAGGTCGGCAATGATTTTGAGGTTACGGAAAGATTGAATTCAGCTGATTGTGCTCAGGATATATTGAAGCTGAAGAAACCGGACATGGTGCTGATGGATCCTCATGTGCCTGGCGTTGCTGGACTTAATCAAGTTAAGCTGGTGCAAGCCTCATTTGGAAATGATATCAAAATAGTGATATACACTGCTGCAGTCAATCAGACTGAGACCTGTGACCTGATTAGAATGGGCATAAAAGGTATTTTGCTCAAAGAAATGTCGGTTTCACTCGTCCCGCAATGTTTGAAGAAAGTGCATGCAGGAGGCGAATGGTTAGATCGCCGCTCCATGAGGATGGCATTCGAACAAATCTTACAACGCGAATCAGCGCATCAAATTGTTTCTGAACATTTGTCCAATCGAGAGATGTGCCTGGCTGCTTTAATTGCTAAAGGTTATAGCAGTAAATCGGCCGCGCGGGAATTGCAAATTACCGAAGGTTCGGTACGGGTATATCTCAATCGTATTTATTCTAAGCTGCATATTTCTAGTCGTCTACAGCTGGCGCTTCTCTTCAAGGAAAAAGGGCTAGGTTAATCGCCCATCAGCATCATAAATTACGTAATTGAATCGTAAACCACCTGCTAAATTCTCAATAGTCATTTCAGCTGGAAATAATGAGATTCCTTATTTGTCAGTTGAATGATTTGCACAAAACTGATCGGTGGATACATAAGATCAATTGCTTGGAGAGAGTAGGATTTTTCCGGTCTGGCTTCAGTGGTTCTTCCAGCGAACATAAAAATCGAAGCAGAATATCATACCTCTATTTATTGCGATTAGCGTTCAAGTGAAACAATAATTACGTGATTTGAGAAGTTATGCTGAGGCAGGGATATAACTTGGAGAATGACTGTTGTTTTTCTAATTGGGTGTTCCTGGGCGCAAGAAAAATCCTACATATTATTCTTATCTGACAATGAGTTGGGAATATTCTAAGTTGCGCATATTTTAATCAGCTTTGTTAACAATTGTTAACAGAGAGAATTAACATTTTGTAGCTATCTATGTGTCAAAAAAAACCCTAATCTTCATTACGTATGCATGATTATTTTAAAAAATGGCATTTGCCAGTGTTGTAGGCAAGAGGAAAGGGAGTGACGCCCATCAGTTTACTTTGATCTGATGGATGTCAATGTAAGTTATACAGGGCTTATACATAATCAAGATGCACGCAAAGTGCGACTTGATTTAGAAAATTAACTTTAGGGAGGGCATTATCATGAAAAGCGGGGAATATGAATCTAATTTAGGCAACGATATTGACTCGGATTCTCCATTGAATGAATCGCGGCGTGCGTTTTTTAAAACAACGGGAGCCACGATTCTGGCCGCGCCGGCCATTCTAACCTCGCGCAAAAGTGCAGCGCAGGAGGTGATACCTGATGAGCCGTTACCACCCAGTCCACCAACCACACCTTGGCTGAGAGAGCTGCCAGAGGCGGCTGAACCGCTGGAGCAAACTGATCTGGCCAGTGGCGCTTTGTCTCCGCAAGGTACTCCCAATCTTGCCAATGGAGAATGCGGGCGTGGAGATCATCAACGCTGGCATGATTTTTTTGGTCAACATCAGCTGCAACCGGGTCAAGCGGATACCTATGTGTTGCGGGTTAAACCGATAGAAGACCATGAGTTTCATCCGAATTATGTGAGACAACTGGTATGGAATTACGTAGGCGACGATGGCACTTCAAATCCAACCATTCATGCACGTTATGGGCGCCCGGTCATTGTACGTTTATATAACGATTTGCCGGCAAATCATAGTGGTTACGGCACGCCGGAAATCAGTTTGCATTTGCATAATTTGCATACGCCTTCGGAAAGCGATGGTTTTCCGGGCGATTATTTCAGTAAAACAAAGGCCGGGCCCACGATCAGTACGCCCGGAGATTTTTATGATCATTTTTATCCCAATGTGTATGCGGGGTTGGACGAATTTCCCAAAAGCGCGAGCAACCCGGTGGGTGGCGATAAGCGTGAAGCATTAGGGACGCTGTGGTATCACGATCATTGCCTGGATTTTACCGCGGCCAACGCTAACCGCGGCATGGCTGGCTTTTATCTGATCTACGATGAGCTGGATTCGGGCAATGAACATGATCCTAATCCCAAGGCGTTGCGGCTGCCCAGCGATGCTTACGATTATCCGCTGGCTTTTCAGGATAAGCGCTTTGGTGCAGATACGATACAAGTGCACGATCAGTTTGATCCGGAAGGCACGTTGGGCGACAAGGTGACCGTCAATGGCATGATCGAGCCGGTGCTGAGAGTGGCCAGTCGCAAGTATCGCCTGCGGTTACTCAATGCCGGACCTTCGCGCTTCTATCAGTTCCATTTAGTGACGCCGAACAATGTGCAGCAATCTTTCACCCACATCGCCAATGACGGCAATCTGCTGCCCAAACCGTTGCTGAACCGTAAAAACGTTCGATTGGCCGTGGCTGAGCGCGCAGATATCGTAGTGGATTTTTCTGCATATCCACTCGGTACTGAACTTTATCTGGTCAATCGCTGGGAACAAACCAGCTCGCGTGGGCCAAAAGGCGTCAAAGGGC